>JAKQKT010000054.1 GCA_029560515.1 Pseudomonadota bacterium | reverse complement strand
TTCGCATCCGCATTTTCCGGATATGCATCATCGCCACACGCACTGATGAATGAAGTAATCTGCCGGAATGGGCTCGCCTTGCGGGATAAATCCTGCATGCACTCGTGATAACTCGTATCTGTGGAATCGGGCATTCCCGGGTCAGATGAAGCCACGACCCGGGCTACATTTATGGCTCGGCCCGTAGTGTGCTTACCATTTCATTTCGCCGGTATTTACCTTGGCGCCAATGGCGACGCTGTCATCAACCGATAAATCCGGATAGGCTTTTTTCAAGTCTTCTATCAGTTGCGTAGAGTCCGGTTTTTTGCCGAGCAATTTTTCATACCTTTTCAGATAGTCGCAGGTAAATAAAACGGCTTTGTCACCTGCGGGCATTTCGCCTAAATAATGGCCGGGAATAACTTTTACTGGCTTTAGTGCGGCCAAACGTTTGAGTGCCGCAATCCATTCCGCGCGTGCAGTTCTGGTCTGGCTGTCGGCTGTCCACAAATGAATGCCGCTGCTTACCAACACACCGCCTAAAGCCGTTTTGATTGATGGTGCCCAAAGATACGCCTGGTGAGTGTTGATTTCACGAACTTCAATGGTGTTGCCTTCCAGAGTTAATCGTGTTTCGTCTGACACGCCGGGCACGATGAGTTTTGTTGGCGCTTGTGCTCCTAAAATCGGCCCCCAGTAACCCAACTTGCCCTCTTTTGTTTTCCGGATATGATCGACCACGCTGCTGCTTGCCAGCACTTTTGCATTGGGGAATGCCTCGACGATCGGTTCCAGACCAAAGTAGTAATCCGGGTCTCCACCGCTGATATATATAGTGGTGAGTCTTTTGCCGCTGGCGCGGATCATTGCCACCAAGGCTTTACCATCATCAAGGCGAAATTGAGCGTCGACCAGAATGGCTTCCTTGTCACCGGTCACCAAAGTGGAGGAGACAGGGAAGATGCCTTTTTCAGCGGGGTTGTAGGTAACGACTTTCAATTGATCGGCGTTTGCAGCACTTGCCCCCAGTAAGGTGGCGGCCAGCAATGAGTTTTTAAGCGTATTGAGCATGATCTGTTCTCCGTGATGACGTTGAGCAATTCGCTAACGGGAGACCAGTTTAGTGTTTCATATATCGAGCATATATAGCGATATACTGACAATACTGTTTCAAAAATAGAGCAAGTACCATGGATAGACTTACGGCAATGCGGGTGTTTATGCAGGTGGTTGCCAGTGGCAGCTTTAGTGCGACCGCCGAGCAACTGGAAATGTCGCGAGCGATGGTGACTCGCTGCATCAGCGAGCTGGAAGAGTGGCTTAATGCGCGTTTGTTGCAGCGCACGACTCGCAAAGTAACGTTGACCGATGCAGGAGAACAATTTTTGCGTCGTTGCCAGCAAATCCTGGCCTTGACCGATGAGGTCGTGGAGGAAACGGCCAATCTGGATAGCGAGTTGCGAGGGCAATTGCGGCTTACCTGTGGTGCTTCGTTTGGTCATGCACAAATGGCGAGTGCCATCGCGGATTTTCTGGCACTGCATCCGAAATTGAAAATCGATATGAACGTTAGCGATACCAGCATCAATCTGATTGATGCCCGTGTTGATCTTGCCATTCGCATCAGTAACAACCCGGACCCGATGTTGATTGCACGAAGACTGGCAAGCTGTGCGTCGGTGCTGGTGGCATCGCCGGAATATCTGGAGCAGCACGGCACGCCGGTATTGCCGGATTCGCTCGTGCATCATCGTTGCATGAGCCACACCATCGCAGGCAAATATTTGTGGCAATTTACGCGAGCAACCCAAACTATCAAAGTAGAAATCAAAAACCATTTTTCCACAAATGAAACTACCGTATTGCTGCATGCGTCGTTGGCGGGCGGTGGCATCAGTTTGCAACCGACATATCTGGCAAATGACTATATTGCGACAGGCAGACTTGTAGCGTTATTACCGGAATGGTCGGTTCCAGAGTTGGCAATTAATGCGCTTTACCCCTCGCGCCGACATCTGCCAATCACGTTGCGGGCATTTCTGGATTTTTTGGTGAAGCGTTTTGAAAAGGTATCCTGGTAAAGGATCACGCTATCGTGCGTGACAATTACCTGACTGTAATTTTCTTGTGGATATTATTCACTGACATCAATGCGGCAGAGGCATATAGCGAGTGATACTCGGCCACCATTTCACCATTCTTTATGACGGGATCGGTAGCGACCAGCAATTGTGCGTCCTCGATGCTGTCGACTGCAAAAATGAACATCCCGCGCCAGCCGGTTTTTTCTTCAAAGGGGCCCGCAACCGCCAGCTTGCCTTCATCGGCCAGTCGTTTGATATTGGCAAAATGACCCTGGAACATTTCGTCACGGGCCTTGCCGTCCGGAACACGATGTTCGCCTGTTTTCAGTATGACCAGAACATACTTTCGCATGCCGTTTTCATCGGCACCCAGCTGTTTCGCCAATGCGGCGTCGCGTGGAGAATTTTGCTTCAGAGCTGTAGGCTCATCGGCAAATGCGGTATGGCCGATGCAGGCAATGGCCAGAAGAATAATGGTGGTAATTTTTCGCATCTTGCTGCTCCTCGTGTGCGATGAGATGAATGAAGACGATCAATGATAGGGCCGTAATCTCTACTGGTTTTCCATTGCCCGTCTGAGGCTTAGAGGACGCATATCGGTCCAGACACTTTCGATATATTCCAGACATTCCTGTTTGCTTGCGGGGTTTCCTACTGCCATCCAGCCGGCCGGAATATCGCGGCCCTCAAGCCAGATGGAATATTGCTCTTCATGATTCATCACGACCAGGTAGAGACGATTGTCTTGTGCTTCATTTTCGGTCATGCCTTTCTCCAAATTATTGCTTGAATGAATTACATCGGGAATGAAATCGGATAAAGATGATTTTCCGGCAGAACCCGAATGCTGCATTTTTTTGCGCCGACAGGAATCACTGGAAAGCAGTATGTATCAAAGCATGAAAATATTCTGCATGCAGGCATGAATCCATCGCCTTGCTTTCAATGTGCATGAAGGTGAAAGCGTTCGGGCTATGCCAGGCTTGAAGCTGTATCGAAACGAAAAAACATTTCTGTCATGCATTATTTTCCAATGCGGAAATGAAATGCACCTTGTCCATGCGATGCAAACTGCACGCAGTTGCTCATGCATCTGAAGAAAAATAATGTTGCGTTGCATCAGTTTTTTATGTGCGTTTGCACATCACGCAAACAAATTTCGATGATGCAATGCACAAGTATTTTCAAATGCGATTTGCATCACAAATCTGTTGACCGTTCTCTGTACTAGACGGTATGGTACGGATCGGCAAGGGGAGGCCTGTGCATGGGTTTTGCCGTTTCAGTTTGTGGTTATCGTTGTCCGAAGCCCCTCGGCTTTCGCTCGTCTATACCTAAATGAAGGAAGCAATAATGACTATCCGTTTCGGCAAGATTGTTTGTGCGTTATTTCCGACCATCGCCCTGTTTGTCATGAGTTCTCAGACGATGGCCAGTACTCTGAATCAAAATGTTTCGTGGACTATCGACCGCACCGGCACCACGGCCAAATACCGTGTCGTCGCCTATGGCGATTCGATTTATGCAGGCTACAACGGTTCGACTACCAATGCTGCAAAATATTCGGCTCCCACCATCGAGTCCGAATACCTGTCATCACTCTGGAATGCCGATATCGAAAGCGTGCGTCGTACAAAATCCGGTGCCGTGGCTTCGGATGTCTACAACAACAAGATCGTCGCGGAAAAATCCTATATGCAAGCAGCATCCACACGCGTCGTCACATTTGAAATGTGCGGCAACGATGGTTTGCAGGCGCGCAGCAGTTTCAAAGGACAGACCGGTACCTGCAATTACAGCGTGCTGACCACCGCGGAAAATAATTGCAAGACTTATGTGGCTGCAGCGATGGATTACATCAATGCCAATGCATACTCGGGCACCAAGCTGAAAATCATCGGCAATCTGTATTACCCCGGCTACAACGCGGACAATGTGCAGAGCTCCTGCAATGATCCAAGCACGGGTGCCAAGGTCAATATGCGCGACAAGTTTTTGCCCTCCATCGCAAGAATGAATTACTGGATGTGTACTTATGCCAGCCAGAAGGGCTTCAAGTGCGCCGATAATTTTGCCGACTACATGGGCGCCGATTACGACACCAACGGTGACGGTGCCATCGATTCCAATGCGCTGAAATATGTCGTAGGCGAAACCGAAGCGAATTACGTAAACCGTATTACCACGACACTGCGTTCGACACTGCGCGACGCCAATACGCATTTCGTATCCTCGTCGAGCAGTTACGATTACATCCAGTCCGACGATACGCATCCGACCTATACCGGCGGCACGGTATCTGCCGGCCTGTTCGGTGGAACTACCAGTTCCGGTGCGCCACGCTACACCACGTTCACCAACGGCAAGAATCCGATCTGGAACCAGTACGGCCATGAACGCATGGGCTACGGACTATCGGTCTATGGTCCGACCGGTCCATTCTGATTTGATGCATAGAACGCATCGATGAAAGATTCCGGAAGCAAGAACGCCTCGCCGTCCGACAAGGACGGCGATGGCGTGCGCGTTACCGAATACGCCAATCACGGCAGTCGTTCGGTTCGGTTTTACAAGTGGCTCGCAGTGATACTGGTCATCTCTTTCGCGACTTATGTCGGGACAATGATGTTAAATCACGCTGAGTCGGGAGCTGTTGATATCGCTGACGCTTCCAGCGTTTCCGGAACTACCAGCTCGTCTTCATCGGATGTTGGCAATAGTGTCGGTGCTTCATCATCAGCAGCTGGAAACCAAAGTGGCGGCCAAATTACTGCGAGACCTGCGCATGCATCGAAAGATCCGGATGATCTTGCCAATTATGTTGCGCCGGGACAGGCGCCGCGCATGGAAGAAGTGATTGATCGATTGCATGATGCCGGCATACACACCGGCCTTGGTGCTTTCAATCCGCCCGGAACCAGTCCGCCGATGATCGGTCTGGCGGTGCCGGATGATTATGTATTGCCCGAAGGCTATGTCCGGCATTTTCAGGCGACCGATGACGGGCAACGTATCGAACCGATCCTGATGTTCTCGCCCGATTTCGATTTCTTCGACAGCACCGGTCAGCGGATTGCCATTCCGGATAATCGAGTTGTACCGTCGAATATGGCACCGCCCGGGCTCGTAATAAGGCCCATCGAAATTCCTGAGCCGCTGGAGCCAGGGGGGCCCTAGATCTGAACATGAAATGGTTTTCTCGCCCCGGCTGGCAAGCGCTTGCCAGTCTTGTCTTAAGTGCGGTTTTGCTCGGCCTGTACTCGCATGGCGGCTACTCTTATCTGATCGGTTTTGTCGCGCTGGTGCCCTGGATGCTCGTGCTGGACAAGATCCCGAGCGTGGCAGGTGCCGCGCGCAGCGGCTTGCTGATGAGTATTTTTTTCGTTGCCGCCGTGTTTGGGTGGTTCGGGATTGCGATCGGTACTTATACCGGTATCGGTTCGGTCACCGGCCTGCTTGTCGTGTTGATCGCGGCGCCCGTATTGCAGCTCCAGATTTTCTCTTTCGCGGTGATTCGACAGCTCGCAGGCAAGCGCTATGGTCCGCTTGTGCGCGCGCTTGCCGGGGCATCGGCCTGGGTAGCGACGGAATGGCTGGTTCCCAAGTTGCTGGGCGACACGATTGGACAGGGTTTGCATCCCTCGCAAATGTTGCGGCAAATCGCGGACGTCGGCGGTGCTGCCGGCCTGACTTTTTTATTGATCCTGATCAACGAGTGCCTTGCGTTTGCGATCACGCATCGACGCGAGAAGAAGCGTGTATGGCTTCGGCCACTGATGCTGGCCGCCGGTGTGCTGATCATGATGGCGGGCTACGGTGCTTTCCGCATTTCCTCTTTGGCTTCCGAACAGCAAACTGCCGGAAAACCCCTGCGTGTCGGCATGGTGCAATCGAATATCGTTGACTACGAACGCCTGCGCCGGGAAATGGGCGCCTATGAAGTGGTTCGTCATGTACTCGATACCCATTATGCAATGTCACGCGAAGCCGTCGAACGTGATCGCGTCGATGCATTGCTATGGTCGGAAACCGTTTACCCGACGACCTATGGTCACCCGAAGAGCGAGGGCGGCGCGGAGCTCGACAAGGAGATTCGGGATTTCGTCACGGCGGTGAAGGTGCCTCTGGTATTCGGAACCTATGACAGCGACGCGATTGGCGAGTACAACGCGGCGGCCTTCGTCGAACCGGTGGCTGGCACGCTCGGCTTTTATCGCAAGACCGACCTGTTCCTCTACACGGAATATTTACCTTCATGGTTCGATAGCGCCGGTATTCGTCGCTGGTTGCCAGGTGCCGGAAACTGGAAACCGGGTGATGGAGCGCGCGTGTTTCCCCTTCGACTTGCCGATGGTCGGGAGATTCCGGTCATGCCGATGATCTGTCTCGATGATGTCGATTCCAAGCTCGGTATCGACGGCGCGCGTCTCGGTGCACAGGTCATTCTTGGCATGTCGAACGATTCATGGTTTACCAAGTTTCCAGTCGGTGCAAAATTGCATCAGACCGTGGCGGCGTTCCGTAGTATCGAGACGCGTCTTCCGCAAATCCGTGTTACCGCCAATGGCATCAGTTCCGTGATCGATGCAAGCGGAACCATAGTCGCGCATACCGCGATGGGCGAGAGAAAACTGTTGGTCGGCGAAGTTTCGGTCGTAGAACCACGACCGACCTTGATGGTGGTCTGGGGCGACTGGATTGGCCGCGTGGGTCTTGTCTTTCTTTTTTTACTTGCAGTGGTTGCTATTTTTGATGGATTGCGAGGACGCGGATTGACTCGCAACGCACTGGCTTCTGCTGTAACTCCAACGCCGGAAGAAAACTTCCATGCCGATGCGGTGGTGCTCTCGCCTTTCTGGCGTATTGCTGCGGGCATGCTTCGATTATTCTCATATGCCGGCTTGCTCTGGATCGGACTGCGGACGCTGTTCGGCGATAGCGAACAAACCAATACCCTGGTGCAAATAAGAATGTTTGCCGCACTGGTGCTGACGCCCGAGCTTGCGGCCTGGGCCATCATGCGTGCCTTTGCTGCCAGCGCGCGTATTGAAAACGGCATGTTCGTGCTGGAGCAGCGCGAACGGCGTATCGAAATTCCGGTAAAAGAAATCACGGCCTTGGAAGTGTGGAGATTTCCACTGCCTCGCACCGGCGTGTGTTTGCGACTGGCGTCGGGCAAGCGCTGGTCGAATGCGATTGCGGTGTCTGATCCTGCGGCTCTGCTGGCAAGCCTGGTTTTCGCCGGTGGACAACTTGCGTATGCGGATCCCATGTCGGCCAGTGCTGCAAACTATGCGCGGCTGCGTCAGGCCATTCCACGCTGGCGCATCGATCATGCCTTTCTGAAGTTCGTGCTGTTTCCGCTGGTACCGGCGGTGCCGGCTTTCCGCCTGCATCAGCACATTGCTTTCGGTGGAACTTTCGGCGAGTACTACACGTTCGGCTTGAAGGCTTACTTGATCGCGTTCGCGATATGGTGGGCCTCATGGGCCATGGGCATGGTGCTGTTTGCCGCCTTTTTACGGATCGTGATCGACACGGTCACGGTATTATCGATGGCTTTGGGCAATGAGCGTTCGATTGCCGTGAGACAAGTACTTGAGCATCTGGGCCGCGCATTTTTCTATCTTGGCGTGCCCGCGTGGTTATTGATTCATCTGGTGTGATGGTCAAATAGCCGGCGAGGCACTGAAACGAAAAATAAAAACCGGATTCATTCCATGGCCGGAAGCCTTTTAGGAACGAATCCGATTTTTTTAAACCATGTTCAATGAACTATTGAACGATGCGAGGAGCATCCAGTTTTGCTTCGTTGCGTCCCTTCCAGGCAGATCTGGATTGTTCCGAGACCCGGTTGATTTCGGCAACGGTACTGCAGGTGCGGGTCATGCGATGGCTTCCGGTCAGTTGCTCGCGTTTGCAGATCAGACGGCTGTCTTCCTGTATGCGATCGAGCAATGCGTTGAGTCTGGTTTGTCTGGCAAGCACATCGTTGCTGGCGAGACTGGCATTGGAGGTGTCTGCATTCGTTTTCGATGCCAGCTCGGAAAAAAACGACAGATCAGTATTGATTTTGTTCAAGTCGGCTTGCGGCAGTTCGCTGAACATTACTCCTTCTTCAATCGCTTTCTTGATGGCTGATATCTGGCCGCCAAGATCCTGTTGCGCGACATTTATTCTCGGGCCGGCGAGTGCCTTGCCGTTCTTGCTTGAGTCGGATTTCAAGCTGCCTTGCGGACCATTCGTTTCGCAGAAGGCAAGGGAAGAGAAAGTGAAAAGGATGCTTACCAAAATCAGGGATTGAGCGATTCGCATAAAACACCTCGAAATAAATCCGGAGAAAGAATCGAAATGACAGGCTGGCAGTCGATTATAGGCACCGAAAATATGGCATGCGCAAGAGCCGGTGCATGCCTGGCTTCGGTTCGCCTAAACATGTCTATGGGTGTCATGCATGCGATTGCCGGGTGCCCATGTCTTTCCCCCTGTTTTTCCCGATATTTCCCGGTATCGTCAGCCCATTGCGAAGGGTCATGACATGCGGCACCATGACGACATGAGCCGTTTCGACAAAAGGCAATATCCGCGCCGTCGCGTGAATCTGACGGCAGTCGTCGCGCCCAGTGCGCCGGCAACGGCGGTAATCGATCTTTCCGAAGGCGGCGCCGCTCTGGAGTGGAATTTGCCGGCCGATATCGCAATAGGGGCAACGGTCCGTTTGCGTTTCCTGCTGGCCGGTGAACAGAGCATCGAGATTGACGGCCGTATCGTGCGTATTGCCGAAGGCCGAGCCGGAGTCGAATTCCTCAGCGCTCAGCAGAATCTGGTGCGCCAGCTCTTGGCGGAAGCAAGATCGTCAGACTGAAGTTTTTTATCACATGAAGTGGAAACATCAAAATCCACGATGCCATTCGGGATAAAATTGCGGCTGCCCGTCTGACTTCTGGAATTTCATTTGTCCCAGCAAAATCGTGATAGAAAATCGATGCAGATCCTTGGCTTGAATCCACCATGATCTGGCTACTGCCCTGGAAAGAGGAAGATACCGCCAAGCACACGCCATGGGCCGTTTATACGCTGATATTTTTGAATGTCGCGGTCTTCATCGTGATGTGGAAAGCGTCGGCAGATGGCCAGAACAACTGGTTTGATCAATATGGATTAACGCCAAGTCATTGGCATTGGTATCAATTCATCACGGCTAATTTCATCCATGGTGACTTGCTGCATCTGCTTGGCAATATGCTTTTCTTGTGGTTGATTGGTGACAGCGTGGAAGATGCACTCGGTCCGATGGGATTCCTGCTGCTTTATTTTCTTGGCGGTCTTGCCGGGGATCTGTGGTTTGTGTCGGCCAATCCCGAGACCATGATTCCGTCGGTGGGTGCATCCGGTTGCATCGCGACGATCGCCGGAGCCTGCGCGGTCATGTTTTTCAGCCAGCCAATTGCCGTGCGCGTGATGTTCCTGGTGTTCACCCTCACGACCATACGCCTGAAAGCTTTCTGGATGCTGCTTCTCTGGTTTGGCATGGACGTGTTCATGACCTTCGAGGGCCGTGGGGTGATGGATGCGGTGCAAGTCAACTTCGTCGCCCACGGTGCCGGTTTTGCATTCGGTTTTGCCGTCGGTTTTTTTGCCTTGGTGCACGGCGTAATGC
>JAKQKT010000050.1 GCA_029560515.1 Pseudomonadota bacterium | reverse complement strand
CCCAACCTACGGAAAATAAAACTTATGAGTCCAGAAGCGTTTTCCTTTGCCGAACTCGACAAACGAATTGAACAAATGCCGAACTGGTCGGGCGAGTTGAAGTTATATCCAAAAGGGCTGACCGTCTGGGAAGTTGTCGGCGTTCTGGGAACCTTGATGGGCTTGCTGCCATCTCTGCTGGTGCAATTTACTGCGCCGGCGATGTGGATGGTCTATGTCGCCAAAGCCGGCGTGATAATGGCGGGCTTGGGCTTTCTGCCCAGCTTTCTTTATCAATGTTTGAGTCTGGCAAGGGCATTCTGGCAATGGCGGAAGGACTTTGTTGCCGCTGCCGATCATGCGTTTGAACAGCATCGCGAACTTCTGCAATGGTTGATGCGTTTTCCCAAGGAGGAACTGGAAGACCGCATGCAGTTCTTGCGCGGCGTTCAAGACAGAATCGGAAACCGATTGGCCCTTGTTGCCGGTAGCCTGGTAAAGCTGGGATTTGTTCCCGCGTTCATTGCCGTGATCACCCAGATCCAGGAATATCGCGATCTGGGTTCTTTACCCGGATGGCGAATCTATTTGGCCATATTCTTGATCTTGATATATGGCATAACCCTCGCATGTTCCTTAATGGTAATGCGCGCCCAGTTTTACGAAGGCCTGCTGGGCCGTGCCATCAACTCAATAAACAAAAAAAGTAATGAAACGCGATAAAGGCCGTAAGCCGCATTCAAAAATAATATCGTCGTAGGGTTGATCCCGCGCTCCATGCGGTATCCACCGAACACTATCGCAATGCCTGGTGGAATCACCAACGGTGTGCCACCTGTTGGTGGTTCCACCCTACGAATTGCAAATCTGTAGCATCGTAACGCCGTAAACGCTGTAAGCGGAGCGAATTATCGCAACGCGGTAAGCCTGGCCCCAGCCCGACGCTTCATACAAATTGCGATATTGTCCAAGTCGAGCCAAGGCCCAACCTATACCGCTTTCGTTTTCATGGGCGATGTCAGGCATCGTTCTTGCTTTGGCCATCGCGAAGATCTGCCCATTTCAAAATTGCATCCAGGGCAGGGCACAGGGCCTGCCCCCAATCGGTCAGTCCGTATTCAACCTTCGGCGGTACCTGGTGGTGAACGATGCGCCGAACAACGCCGTCGATTTCCATCTGACGAAGTTGCTGGATCAGCATTTTCTGTGTGATGGCCGGGATCGCTTTTTCGAGTTCGGAAAATCGCAGCAACTTCCCGCCGAACAAATGAAAAAGAATGACCAGCTTCCATTTTCCTTCAAGAATCTTGAGGGCTTGCTCGACACCATCGGCGGCAGTATTAGGCGTCCATTGCTTATCCATACTTTTTGGTAAGTGCCTTACTTTTAAGTTGGTTCTTGTTAATTAGGGAGTCTAGCTCCATCTTTCTATTACATCAATTCGGGTTGCGTGCGTGACCTGATTCATCAATGAAGGAGCTCTACATGTCTATTCAACTTCCAAAACCGATCGCCGCGTATTTCAGTGCGGACACCTTTGACAGTGAAGCGGTTTCAATGTGCTTCACCGAGAACGCCGTCGTAAAAGACGAAAAGCACACCTATACCGGGGTGGGCGCCATTAAGCAGTGGAAAATAGATGCGTCAAAAAAATATACGTACACCACCGAGCCTTTTGCCATCGAAGAAAAAGACGGAAAGACCATTGTCAGCAGTCATTTGGCCGGCAACTTTCCTGGCAGTACTGTCGATCTTCGATATTTTTTTGTACTTGAAGGCGACAAGATTTCATCGCTGGAAATTACGCTATAAATTTCGATCTTGAACTCGTGGGCGGCAACGCAGTAAGTCGGGCCCTGGCCCGACCTGCGCAGCTACGATGGCTCAAGTCTTGAAACATCTAGCGTATACGACTCGCGCTTTTTCAATCGATAAGCCGATGGCGTGCAGCCCATGGCGGCTTTGAACGCCCGGTTGAAAGGACCGAGTGATGCAAATCCGCAGTCCTGGCTGATATCCAGCACCGATTGTGTTGAATTTGCATCCTCGAGCAATTGGCATGCATGTGCGATGCGATAACGGTTATTCATCTGGTTGAAATTTCGTTCGCCCAACACTTGCGTAATCACCCGGCTGACTCTGTGTTCGGCACTGTTCAATCGTTCTGCCAAATCCGCCACTTTCAACTCGGGCTCACGAAACACCTGGCGTACTTCCAGCTGGTACCGAATGGCACTGGCCAGTGACAAATCCTCGGGCGTTGCATTGCGTGATGATGGCTTTGATGTTTCGACGGCCACTGCCGAGCTAAGCGGATGTTGGCGACGAACATGGAGTGCGTAATGGGTGAACAGCAAAACCAGCAATGCACAGGTACAGGCAATGCTGTGTCTAAGCAATCCCAACTCGGGCGCTGTTTCAGCTAACGCACCGCTGACGGTGCCCACCAGCACACAAGTTCCAAATACCAGCATGAAAATGATTCGCAGCTGTTTCTCTGCTACCGGCATTGCTGCAGACCAGCCGCGCAAGGCCTCAATAAATGCCAGCACAAGCACTGCAGAACTGGCCATGGTAAGAAAAGCGCCCAACACGGCTGTCCAATCGTTGACGGAGCCGGAATTCACTCCTTCCGCCACTCGATAGGCCATGATCAACGAGGCAATGCTCAAGGCGACGGCTACATGCACACCTTGCACGCCGCCCGCGCCACGAAACAAGGCGCGCGAAAACAGCCAATACATATTGCAGGTGGCGCAACTGCCGAGAGTGACCATCCATAACAGCCAGCCAGACTGATCCACCAAACTGGGCCGCAACATCGCCATCGATACCGAGCCGCAGAAAATGGCAAACAACACATCCGCATCGGACTTATGCCGCCGAACCAGCACACTCAGCGCGGAGAGCAAACCCGTCGTCACCACGATCCAGGTCAGGTACTGGTCAACAGATAAATTCATGGCGTGGGCTCCCTGTCTGCGCCGGTAAATTGTAATTCATCGCGCTCACCCAACAAGCGCCATGAGTCATGACTGAATCGTTTTTGAACAACGAATTTCCACGGGCCTTTCGACTGGCCGAATTCCGAATCGGCGAGACAGCGCATTGAAAAATCGGCATTTTCCCGTCACCAATAACGGAGTAGCCATGATGACTGCCGCAAACCTGCCCAATGAACCATTATCAGCCGCACAACGTACCTTGTCGCACACTGTCAGCTTCTGGTTTATCGCCGCCACCTTGGGGCAATGGGCCTTTATCGCGTTTATCTTGCTGTTTTACGGCGGCCATAGTTTGAAAGGCGAATTCACCGCGTTGAATAACAAGCCGCATATCACCGGTTATGTGGCAGGCGACACCCTGGGCAACACCCAATGGCTGATGCATGTGTTTATTGCCGCAGTGGTGACCTTTGCCGGTGTGCTGCAATTGTTGCCGCAGATTCGCAAACATTGGCCCGAATTGCACCGTTGGAATGGTCGTGTATTTATGTTGAGTGCGGTGATTGCCACCCTCACCGGTTTTTATCTCACCTGGATACGCGGCTCGCAACTGAATTTACCCAGTGCCTTGTCCACCTCTTTGAACGGCGTCTTGATTGTGCTGTTCATCATATTGGCTTGGCGCAGTGCGCGGCAACGTGATTTCGTTACCCATCGTCGTCATGCGCTGCGCGCGTATTTGTTGGTGAACGGCGTATGGTTTTTACGCATCGGTATCGTACCTGCGGGTTTGGTATTGGCCGCGCTCGGTCAGAAGATGGACTACAACAGCCCCGCGTTCTTGATCGTCAGCTATGCCAGTTGGATGCTGCCTATCACTTTGCTGCAACTGTATTTCATCGCGCAAGCCAGCAAGCGCGTGGTCGTGGTACGCAGTGTGAGCGCCTTGTTTGCATTTTTAGCATTATTCACACTGGGCGGTGCCATCGCGGCGGCGATGTTTATGTGGTGGCCGTATTTGTAAATAAAAATGCGGTAAGTCGGACGGGTTGTCGTCCGCACAATAGCCAGTCCATATTGGTATGATTTCAGGATTCCACGCATCACAGGAAATGACGCAAATGCATCCCTCCCGTCTTCCGACCCTGAGTGTCGTTTTTATATCGGCCATTTTTGCTGTGTTGTCCGCCTCATGCAGCGAGCGAGCGTTGGTAGCCAGCCCTATTCGCACGCAGCCGCAAGCAAGTGCAGCCGCCGATACTTCGCTTGCGGTGGGCTATTCACAGGAAGTGCCGCTTTGGCCGGAAGGCTCGCAGGTTTTGCTGGAAGGAATAAAGAAACTTGCCAATGAAAAATGGCCCATAACGCATCCATCATTTCTGCTTTATTCGCCGAGAATCAACTCGAATGGATCCGCCGTATTGGTCTTTCCCGGCGGTGGATATAAAGCCGTGGCGATTGGACCGAAAAGCACGATCGGGTTATACGGTGCCGATGTTTGCAAGTGGCTGACTGATGCCGGCATCACCTGCATTCTGGTGAAGTATCGGGTTCCCAATACCGGTTGCAATTGGAACGCTGAAACCCGCAGGCATGACACGCCCGATATTCCCATGGCGCTGCAAGACGCGCAAAGGGCGATGTCCATCGTTCGCTACAACGCGAAGAAATATAAAATTGATCCGAACAGGATCGGCGTGATGGGATTCTCGGCCGGAGGAAACCTGGCGGTGCTGTCCAGCACGGCTTTCAATAAACGATCATACGATCCTATCGATAAGATTGACCGGGTAAGCATCCGTCCCGATTTCGCGATCCCGGTTTATCCGGGACACATGACGATGGAACACAAGAACAAAACGCCAAAGGCAGTTGCAGCAAAGGAGCTGAATACCGATATCGTGATTTCATCGCAGATACCGCCAACACTTCTCATACACGCAAAAGACGACCCCATTGATCCAGTTCATTATTCCGAGGTGTATGAAAGGGAATTGAAAAAGGCTGGCATCAATGTGGAGTTGAACATTTATGAAACCGGTGGGCATGCATTTGGCGTAAAGAAGCAAGGCAAGGACACTGATCGCTGGATGGATGATGCGCTCGGTTGGCTCAGGAAAATCGGGATGCTTAATTAAAAGGGTCAAGACCCGTAGGGTGCGTTTCCAACGCACCAACGCCTGATGCCTACATGGCGTGCATGTGAATCACCACGAGACGCTGGCAACGCAACCCATGAACTGCCGCCTTGCCGCAATCGGCCATGATCGACGCCGAGCGCCGTGTGCCGGGCGGCAGTGGCTGCTGCCATCAAGCACAATTCCGTGCTTATACTGGGGCACTAAAACCGGGAGTTTGGCATGGGCAATAAATCCGTTTTGAGTTTGATGATCGCCGTGTCGCTGCTCGCTGCCTGTGGGCCGCAGGATAAACAAATAACACCCGCCGCCAGTCCTGCGTACGATCTGATTATCAGGAATGCCATCGTTTATGACGGCAGCGGCGATGCGCCGAAAAGCATCGATATCGCGATCAAGAATGATCGTATTGCGGCGCATCTGAAGCCTGGCGAAAATGCGACGGCAACCCGGGTTGTCGATGCGCAGGGCCGGGCGTTGGCGCCGGGTTTTATCAATGTATTGAGCTGGGCGACCGAATCGCTGATTGTCGATGGCAGGGCACAAAGTGATTTGCGTCAGGGCGTGACGCTGGAAATATTCGGCGAAGGCTGGTCGATGGGGCCCTTGAACGATGCGATGAAAGCCGAAGCGATCAAGCAACAAGGCGATATCCGTTACCCGATCGAATGGACTACCTTGGGCGAGTATCTCGACTATCTGCAAAAACGTGGAGTGGCGGTCAATATTGCTTCATTCGTCGGTGCCACCACACTACGCATTCATGAATTGGGTTATGAAAATCGTGCCCCGACCCCGGAGGAACTCGTTCGCATGCAGAAACTGGTCAGCCAGTCGATGGATGAAGGCGCGCTGGGTGTCGGCGCTTCGCTGATCTATGCCCCGGCGTTTTATGCAAAGGAAGACGAGCTGACGGCCTTGGCAACGACGGCCGGCCAAAGCGGTGGTGGTTATGTGGCGCATATGCGCAGCGAGGCCAATCGCCTGAATGAAGCACTGGATGAGTTGATTCGCATCGGCCGGAAAGCCAATGTGCATGCCGAGGCTTATCATCTGAAGGCCGCCGGGAAAGAAAACTGGCCAAAGATGGCAACGGCCATCGGCCAGATAGAAAAAGCACGCAGTGAAGGTTTGTCGATTGCCGCCAATATGTACACCTACCGGGCAGGTGCGACTGGGCTGGATGCCGCCATGCCACCCTGGGTGCAAGAGGGCGGTCACGATACCTGGGTGGCACGTTTGAAAGATCCAAAAATACGCGCACGCGTGCTCAGGGAAATGCGCTCGCCAAGCAAGGACTGGGAAAATCTTTATTTGCTGGCGGGCACTGCCGATGGCGTCAGGTTCATTGGTTTTAAAAATCCGAAATTGAAACCGCTGACCGGGAAAACGCTGGCAGAGGTTGCCAGAATGCGTAATCAATCGCCCGAGGACACGATGATAGATCTCGTCATTGAAGATGATTCCCGCGTCGATACCGCTTATTTTCTGATGTCGGAAGACAATGTGAAACTTGGCTTGTCGCAACACTGGGTAAGTTTGGGTTCGGATGCGGAAGCCTCCGCGCCCGAAGGTGTTTTCCTCAAATCCAGCACGCATTCACGTGCCTATGGCAATGTTGCGCGATTACTGGGCCATTATGTTCGCGATGAAAAACTCATGAGTTTGCAGGAAGCGATCTATCGGTTGACGCGTTTGCCGGCAAGCAATTGGAAGTTGAAGGATCGTGGCTGCCTTGAACCTGGATGTTACGCCGACTTGGTCATTTTCGAGCCTGCCAAAATCATGGATGTCGCCACCTTCGACAAACCGCAACAGTTTGCAACGGGTGTTAGCAATGTATGGGTCAACGGTATCGAGGTCCTGCAAAACGGAGAGCCGACCGGCAAACTGCCGGGCCAGGTCGTTCGCGGGCCAGGCTGGAAAGGTTGGAAAACACCGTAAATCGATAAGGTGCGTCAACATGAACACTTGAAACGCACCCTATGAATAGCGGCCGCAAGACCAATATTATTTATGTCATCCGCGGATAATCGGTGTAGCCCGCTGCACCGCCGCCGTAATACAACTCCGGACGACCAGGATTTAGCGGAGCGTTTTTTTCCAGGCGCGCTGGCAAATCGGGGTTGGCAATAAATGGCCTTCCCATGGCAACGGCGTCGATGAGATTGGCATCCAGAAGCGGCTGCGCTTTTTCCAGGCTATAGCCACCCGCGGCAATAATAACGCCGGGGAATTTGGCGCGTAGCTGTTCGCGAAATTCAAGTGTCAAGGCCGGGCCGCCAGCCCAATCGGGTTCCGACAAATGCAAATAGCCCAGACCGCGCTTGGCGAATTGCTCCGCTAAGTACAAGCCCATCGCTTCACCGGCGGTATCATCCAGGCCATTAAAAATGCCCAGTGGCGAAATGCGGATGCCGACATGTGCCGCATCCCATTCGCCGATGACAGCATCGACTACTTCAAGCGTCAAGCGTGCGCGGTTTTCCAAACTTCCGCCGTATTGATCTGTGCGGAAATTGCTTTGCTCCGACATGAATTGATGCATCAAATAGCCGTGCGCGGCATGGATTTCCACCATGTCAAAACCGGCTTCGCGGGAATTGCGCGTAGCGATTCGATATTCTTCAAGCAAGCGCGGTATTTCATCGGTGCGCAGAGCGCGTGGCGTGCTGCAGGCGATGCGCACCATGTTGCCATGCTCGTCTTTCACCGTGGTTTTATTCTGGTACGGTTTGTCTGAAGCTGAAACTGGCGCTTGTCCGTCAATCTGCAAGCTGGTGTGCGATACACGGCCAACATGCCAAAGCTGCATGCAGATTTTTCCGCCCGCGTTGTGTACCGCATTCGTCACCCCTTTCCAGCCGGCAACTTGCTCGGCGCTGTAAATGCCGGGCGTATCCGCATAGCCTTTGCCTTCCGGCGATATTTGCGAGGCTTCGGTAATCACCAAGCCCGCACTGGCGCGTTGAGCATAGTATTCCGCCATCAAGGCATTCGGCACATCGCCGGGTTGCGTGGCACGCATGCGGGTTAGAGGCGCCATGAAAATACGGTTATTCAAATGAAGCGCGCCAATATTGATGGCGTCAAACAGTGTTACGGACATGCAAATCTCCAGGAATTCAAACAATCACGGTAATGGCGGCACGCTTTTTTCGCTGCTAAATAGATTTAGGCGAATCCATCAAATACAAGGCAAAGTCAGACCATAGGGTGACGCCCATGGCGCACCATTTTGAGATGTCTTGATTGTTCATGATAGCGAATGACGCCAATCTTTGCGATGTATTCGCCTAGGGGTACGTATCCGGCATGGTACGTTCAAAACGCACAGAATGAACCAGATAATATTGACTAGGAGGAGGATCCTGCGCTTTATGCGGTATCCACCCATCATTGCCGACATCGGTGGTGAAATCACCAGCGGTGTGTGAGCTAGTGCACGATATGCACGGTGTTGTTCGTTGTGCAATTGGTTGATAATTGACGCCGTCGAATTGACTTGTTTTGCGAGCGGGAGTTTTCATGCGTATTTTTGTTTTCATGTTGTTTTTGGTTTTCTCCGCACAGTTGCAAGCGAAGAAAGCACAACAGGACCCCGAGAAGCTTGCCCCGACACACGGCTATGCCTACGTTTTCTTTCCGAAGGGAACCGCTGGCGCGTTGACGGTAAAGTCCCAAAAAGACGGGCGTGAATACACGCTGGCGATCAGAAATGACCCTGGCATGAAGGCCTATGGCCTCTGGTTGCCGGAAGGCAAATATACCGTTAGTCGCTGGGGCTAATACTCCTGGGGGGAATACCCTGAATTTGAAGTGCAGGCTGGCCGTATCACGGATATGGGTGGTTTGATGCCGGTGAATATCGGCGGTTATGAAATTGTGGTATTGCCAATGAATCATGCCGAGACCGCGCGTGAAATAGACATGGCAATCAACGAGATTTCCATTCATCTGAAATCCCGCGAGCCAATTCAATGGCGTCCGGCGACACCGCCCAAGCCAATCAAGTTGACACAACCATTAAGCGGCCTTGGCCTGGTCGCCGATTTGTTGTTGGCGCACGACAGGAAAGTTAACAAACCCTCGTTCGTTACACAGTTAAAGTCAGCAACGACAAATGAAGAGTTTTTTAAAATCAACAAGGCCGTTACCCCTCCAATGTACGTCGAGGCTGCAGTCGATAATGCATCCGATCTATACTTTGGCGCGGATCTCGGACAAATGCGCGTTCGTCATGCGGATGGCACTTGGGGAAATATCGGTATTGACACTCTTCACACAATATCAGCCGTCGAGTTTTCCGATAACGCCTTGTATGCCGGATCGGACAATGGCCATTTACGGGTAAGCAAGGACAGTGGAGCAAACTGGGCATTGCTGAAGTCATTCGGCGAGGATGAAGCCATTATCGATATTGATTACGAAGCCGGTGTATGGGTAGTTGCTACGGCTAGACAAATCGTGTCTGCAAACGGTGTTGCAACATCGGACCGCATTAGTGTGTACGTCTCCAAGCACGATGATTTTTCAGACATTGTGAAGTCACGGGATTTTGTGCTGACCCAAAAGAACTTCATCGGATGGTTTGGTGCGCACGGACAACTTGCCAAAGGTGCCTACTACATCAGCACCATGCTTGAATTGAACAGATTGGACCTGCGAACGGGGGAGTGGAAAGCAATCACTCCACCGGCGAATGTTTCCAAGTTCCATATTGATACGGAATCGGGAATTCTGTCTTCGGTCTTGAGCAAAGGCATGTTTTCGAAAATATTTATTTCCAATGACCAGGGTGACACCTGGAAGCAGGTCGGGAGACCTCCTTACATAATTATGGATGTGGCGTTTGACAACAGCGAAAAGGGATATGCCTCTCGCTGGAACATGAATGCATTCAGTGGTGATTGGGAGATCTACAGCTACGACAAGAGTCTTGATGATTGGAAGAAAACTTCCGAGGCTCCGTTCAATTGCAGGCCACTCCGTGTTTCTCCAAAGTTTCCGCTTCTGTGTATTACCAACGGCGCCAGCATCTTTAGTCAGCAAGGTTCGGATTGGGCGGTGGAGTTCTCGGCGCAGTGACAACTGGCATGTCGCCAAACCATTACGAAACGCGATAAGGTGAGCCAAATTACAGGGTGCGTTTTTAACGCGCCAACGCCTGGTGCCTGGGTGGGACGCAATCCAAATAATTACGATGAGTTGGCGTTGGTCGCTATCGGATAGAATCCCAACATGGTGCTTTAGGAACGCACCCTGTTCACTGTTTTCGCTTTAGTTGCGCGCGGCTGGATGCATTTTGTCGTAGATCGCTTCCGTATCGTTCGGCAACCAGGTGAAACGGAAATCGATCATTACGTTGTCGCCGGCGCGGCGTGACACGACGACCCAATTTCCGTCGGCGTATAGATGCCGTTGCATCGCCTCGGCAGCATCTGTCGGCAAGTTTCGGGGCGGGATTCCGCTCATGAATCCGGTCTTGCCCCAATCGTCAGGCAGGTTCGTGGGCATTTGGCCATTGAGCGACAGGGCGAGCAGACGACCGGCTTCGCTGCGGTTGCCGTCTAGTGCTGCATTGACTCGCGCGCATTTGTTCTCCGCCCAAACCTTGGCGCGTTGCGCCGCAGTGATCGCCAGTGGCCAGGTACCGGACGATCCGTCGTCTTGCTTGTCTTTGGGCTCGACCGGTAGCGCGGGTTCATTGTCCGTCTTCCCGTTTGGTGCAAGCGTCGGCGGCTCGATGCTGTCGGATACGATCGCGAAGTTATAAGCCAGCGAGGGTTGTGCCTTCCACTTGGACGGCGCATTCGGCATTTGCGGTGCATAGACTTCTACGCCATAGGTCGTGATGATTGCAGCGTAGTCCGGCGTGATGCTCGAGGTGGCAACCATCACGATACGCGGCGTGTTCACGGGAATTTGTTTGTCCGATTCGACGCGCGTAACCGGCATGTCGGCAAAACCCTGCGTGGCATCGAGGGTGGCTTCAATTGCCTGTGCATTCACGGCGCTATCGTCGACAAGGCAGCCGGCAGCACGCAACGTTCGCAGGCCGGGTACGGCCAGGTTGATGGCGCGTGCTTTGACCCATTTGAAGGTAGCCAGCAAGCCGACCGGCGAGCGGTTCGCGCCACCGATAAATCTTCCGTAGGTTCCGAACGCACGAGTGCCAGCTGTTTCTGTCATCGACAGCGGCATGGTGGGGCGCAATGGGACCGCAGGCGTAATCAAGTAGATCGGCAAGGTCCTCATTACTGCAAGGTCGGCGGCAGGATCGCGCGTATTTGCCTCAGCAAACGGCGCGAGCATGAGTACTGCGGCAATGCCGAAGCCTTTGCGAAACAATAGATGCATGTTGGTTTTTCCCGGGAAAGCAAAGAGAAAGCTTAGCACCGTAGCCCGGGTCATGGCTCCATCTGACCCGGGGTCCCCAAGATGCATTCGATAGACGAGATGCTGATTCGAACAGAATTTATATAAACGGCTTTCTTGTTTTCTATCCGGCATCCCGGGTCAGATGGAGCCATGACCCGGGCTACGTTATTTTTAAGGCCATAGAGTGCGTGGAAAATTCTTCGAGCGACATAGTGTGTGCTTCCAACGCACCAACGCTTGATCTTTGGATGGCATGCAATGCAAATAATCAAGATAGGTTTGCAGTGATCTTTTTTGAATAGACATTCGCCGAGGTGAGTTAGCAACGCACCCTGTCAACTTAACCGCCGCGGCGATAGCGATCCGATCCGCCGCTCGAAGTCTGCGACTCCAAAGCCTCTACTTTGCCGTTGGCATCGCGTACGAAGATGACACGTTGGCTTGGATCTTCCTTGATGGCGAAGCGGTCATCATTCAGCGACAGAAGCGTTCTGATCGGTCGGCGACCGTTCTTTAGCATGAGGCGGCCATTCGCTTCGGTGATAACAAGCGCGCCGTAGCTGCCAACGTAATCATCGGCATGCAATGGAGGTGCCGACTTTGACTCCGCCTGCAGAGCATTCAATGCCCAACGTGCGTCGGTTGCGTCGTCGCCTTGCAGTCCGCCGGCGAGTACCGCTTGCAGCGCGAGTAGTCGTGCGGTTTCAGGAGCAGTGGCCGATGCTACGGCAACATCCGGTTTCACACCGAGTCCTTCCCAGTTGGTTTTCGTAATCGGATTGATCGGGCTGGCGAAGGAGACGAACACATTGAAGCCATTGCCGGCATCTACCCGTGCGCCGGGATTGGCCGCGCCCATGCTGGTTTCACCGACGATGATGGCGCGCTTGGCACTTTGCATCGTGTAAGCGAAAGCTTCCGCCGCCGACGCGGTGCGCCCGCTGATCAGAATAAACAGCGGCGTGTCGAGACGTGGCTGCGGATGCCAGTCGAGTGGTGCCTCGCTCATCGTGCGACCGCGGCCGTGGAAGGTGTTGAAGATATCCGAATCCTTCTTGACGAACGCACTGCTCAGGTAACCCACCATCTGTGGTGCGCCGCCGCCGTTTTCACGAAGATCGATAATCAGCGCGTTCGTGCCGGATAGTAACTGCAGTCCGGCGTCCACCGCCTGGCGTGCCGGTTGATCACGTTCGCCAAACTCGAAGCCGGAAAATTGCCGAAGATCGAGGTAGCCGATATTGCCAGGCAGTACTTCGACATTGCGAACACCGTAATTTTTGCGTTTGTCCGGATCATTCGATGGGATCACGCGTTCTGGCAAAGTCGAATCGCGTGCGGCAGTCGATGTTGGTTTCGGTTCCGCCCAGCTGACATCGAAATGGGTATCGAGCGGATCCAACCACGTGCTTAATTCTGAACTCAGCTCACGCGCATTCTGCAGGGCATCGAACTTGCCGGTCGATGCGGCGCTACGCAGATCAGCGGCGATTTTCTTTGCGCGGGCTTCGTCGAAATAGTTCTCCTCGATGGCCGCCGCAATGCCATCGACATAGACGCGTGGCGTTTCGCGCGCATGGGCGCTGGAAGCGATAGATAGCAGAGCGAATGCGAGCCCTTTGAACAGATGTTTCTTTGACATGGTGTCCTCCTAGAACGGTGTAATTACCGTTATGAGAGACACGTGGCTGTCTTCCGGTTGCAGTTGATTGCAAAACAAAGAACCAATAAAAAGAATCATAGGGTGCGTTTCTAAAGCACCAACGCCTGATTTTTGGTTGACGCGCATGCAAATCATCATGACCGAGGCAGGTTTTTTTTAGACACGCATCCGGCATGGTGCGTTAGAAACGCACCCTATAAAAGAAATCAAAAAAACTTAACGGCGAACTGCGGGCTTGGCAGACTTCTTCTTGGGTACGGCTTTCTTTGCAGGCGGGTGTTTCTTCTCAGACGCAATGCGAAGCAGTTCTGCCGGGAGGCGCGCTTCCAGCAAGCCCAGCAACTCTCGCGATGGAGCGCTGTTGCTGGTCTTGCCGGTTGGTAGCGCACCGCGAACCTCCGTGGTGAGGCTGGTGATCTCATTGCTCAGCAACAGGGCCTTGGTCAGGATCAGGAACTTTTCGCCGCGGTATTCCACGGCGTAAAGGCCCAACTTTTGCGCCCGGGTTTCATAGGTGACGCCATCCATGCGGACAAGCAGTTGTCCCACCGCGTTCCAGACATCGAGCTCTGGGGCGTGAATCGTGAATCTGGCAGGTGGTGCCGACTCCTCGATCACCACTGCGGGCGGTGTGACTTTTTTTGGAGGTGAAGTTGTACTGCAGCCGGCGACAAACGAAATGGCGGCAACAAACCACATCAGGCGAAAGAAGGAAGGCATTGGATTCATTGTGTCAGCTCGTGTCATTTGTTCGGGAATCGTTTGGCTGCCCACGATGCCACGGGATCTCTGAACGGTATACAAATAATCACGAGAGGCTGGTAGTTCACTTTTTGATTCATGTCGCCCGGTGCGTTAGAAACGCACCCTGTGAGCGAGGATCATCAGATGCATCAGAGTGACATGGGGTTTTGATTCGCACGGTTTTTTTTAAATTTATTTTTGAGATATTCCTCTGCGGAACCTGCATCTTCGGCGACCTGAAATCTCAGGTACATTGAAGCGTACCGTTTTTTTGATTCGAGAGACATTTTCTTAGTATGCTAAGTCACGGCAACACACGCCGCACACTAAACGAGGCCAGCAACAATATGCCGTACGGAACAGTAAAATGGTTTAACGATGCAAAAGGATTCGGGTTCATAAGCCCTGAAGACGGAAGCGCGGATGTGTTCGTGCATTTCAGTGCAATCAGTGCAAATGGATTTCGCAGCTTGCAGGAAGGGCAACGCGTTAGTTACGAAGTCACGACGGGACCCAAAGGCGCGCAAGCGGCAAGTGTCACGCCAGTGGCATGACGCTTTGTAACCCGGGTTCTCGCTCATTCAAAGCGCCGCATGCGAACGCTGTATTTTTTCGAGCGAATTTCGAAGCGATTCTCCGTTGGAGACATGACCCTAGGTGCGTGTCTGGGTATTTTTCACTCGATGATGATTACCTTTCTCGCCAACGCAGATTGCCTGCGTTGCGATTTCACGATTGGATACAGCAGTTGCACCCACCAGCGTTCCGGTCCGTGGTCGAGATCGTCCTTGAGGCCGACGCGCGGTGGATAACGCCGGGTGATTTTGGCGGTACCGAA
>JAKQKT010000031.1 GCA_029560515.1 Pseudomonadota bacterium | reverse complement strand
CTGAAAAAAATTCGCGAACGTCCCGATGCCGCCTTGCTGGAAATGGTATTGCTGCGTTCGCAAAGCCTGGCGGTTTATGCGACCGAAAACAAAGGCCACTTTGGCCTGGCGCTGGAAGCTTACGGCCATTTCACCTCGCCGATTCGCCGTTATCCGGATCTGCTGCTGCATCGTTCGATCAAGCATGCCTTGCTCGACGGCAATGAAGACGGTTTTTCCTATTCGGCCAAGGAAATGGATGCGCTCTGCCTGGCCTGTTCGGAAAAAGCCCGTCGTGCCGATGAAGCCGAACGCGAAGTCGATGAACGCTTCCGTGCCGCGTGGATGGAACAACACGTTGGTAGCGAATTCGACGGCGTGATCAGCGGCGTAACGTCGTTCGGCCTGTTTGTCGAGCTGGTGGAATCGAAGGTCAACGGCCTGGTTCACATCACGCAATTGCCACACGACTATTACCATTTCGATCCGTTGCGCAAATCCATCAAGGGCGAACGCAAGGGGTTGAGTTTCCGTTTGGGTGACCCGGTTCGCGTGCTGGTGTTGCGCGCGAGCGTCGAGGATCGCCGCATCGATTTCAAGTTGGCTGATGAACCTAAAAAGAAAAAGGCTTGGGCAGAGTAATGAGTAAGACATCTTCGTGGATTGCAGGCATCAATGCGGTCGCTTCTTCGCTGGAACACGATTCGGAACACGTACGCGAAGTATTGATTGAAGCCGGCGCGAAAAATCCGCGTCTCGTCGAAATCGAAGAACGCGCGCGCCAACTGGATATTTCGGTACGTAAAGTCAATTCGCAGGCAATCGGCGGCGTTGCGGGCGATCTTCGCCATCAGGGTGTGGTCGCGCGCTATGAAGCGGCGAAATCGCTTGAAGAAAGCGAACTCGTTCCGCTGATCGAAGCGGCCGATGGCAAAGCTCTGGTGCTGGTGCTGGATGGCGTGCAGGACCCGCATAATCTTGGTGCCTGTTTGCGTAGCGCAGCAGCGGCCGGCGTTACCGCGGTGGTTATTCCGAAAGACAAAGCGGCACCAATCAATGCGACCGTCCGTAAAACATCGGCCGGTGCGGCAGATCGCATCGCGATTTTTTCCGTGACCAATCTCGCCCGCACCTTGCGTGCTATCAAGGACGCAGGAGTCTGGGTCTATGGTCTCGATGGTGTGGCGACCAGTAGCATCCATCAAATCGATTTCAAGGGAAATGTCGCGCTCGTGATGGGTGGCGAAGCCGACGGCATGCG
>JAKQKT010000028.1 GCA_029560515.1 Pseudomonadota bacterium | reverse complement strand
CAGCTGCAAGGGAAGCTTTGCTTCGACCAGATCGAAAAATACGGCGACATCGCCGAAGTGTTCGTCTTTGTGTGATTTCGCCGGAGGCCATTGCAACTCGCCTGCAACCACGACATCGTTGTCGCTGACGATATTTATTTTGGTTTTGTCGCGATAAAGATAATAGCCCGGTGCCGGAGTGAAACGCAGCAGCAATTCATTCGACGCATTGACGATGGCTTCGAACTGGAATGCCTGCTCGGCAGGCAAGGGCAAACTGTCGGTCGTTATTTTGGTATTGCCGAACAAATCCGCGTTTTTTCCTGCATTCAAATCCAGGCTGCCTGAATTGTTTTTCGATGATGCCGGCAGCACCACGCTGATGGTTTTCTTGTGTGGTGGATAGCACACGCCGACATCGGCGCAGCCCTGATACTTCACCAGAAAGGAAACGCTGTTTACGTTGTCGCCGGCAATGCCGGTTTGAATGCCGATAACTTCGTTACGATAAGTTTGCACATCGCCGAAGAACTGGTCTTTCTTGTGATGGCCTTCCGGTAGCTCGAGTGCATCGGTTTTAAATGCGCCATCGCTGCTGGCAACACTCATCCGGTGCCGATAGAGGTAATAGCCCGGTGCGATTTTCCAGGTGAATTCGATCTTGTCGCGCGACACGGCTTTTGCACTCAAGGCAAAGGCCTGGTCTATGGGCAGCAGGTCTTTTTCATCTACCGCCAGCGCCGCAGGGACAATCAGCAGCGTGCTCAGCAACAGCAACATATAGCGCAACATTCGGATTCCTTTGGTCGAGCGGCTTCAGCTCATCTTTTCAAGAGTGCAATTGTAGGGCTTTGGTTGCGAAGGAAAAAGAAAACTCGGAATTTGTCCGGCACAATGAGCAAAACGCCGGGTTTCCCCGGCGTTTTGTGGAAGATTTACGAAAAAAACTTGAATCCGGTCAATGATCTCTACGGATTGGCTTGCCGGGAACAGTATCCGGCGATTTCTTTTTTGCACTATTAAAAGACGCCGTGTTCAAGGTGCAGCTCGCAGGCTTGCTGGAAGTGAACAATGCCGCCGTCGCCCATTCCGGATGGTCAATGAACGGATTGCGGTTGCCCTGGAAGCTATAGATGACCTGATTGCGCGCCAGCTCTGCAGCATCTGGTGGATCTGCCTGATGCCATTGCAGCAGGTCGGTCAGCAGACCCATATAGGCTGGTGAGGAAGAGGTGCCGACAATCAGGCTACGGTTGTCGGTCAATTCGAGATCGGGTTCGTTCTGGCCGGTAACGGTGTGCGTACCGCCTTCATAACGGATCGCCATGTACATCACCGCACGTGCGACATCGCCCTTGCGTTTGCTCCAGGTTTCGAAGGAACTGCCATTGGTCCAGTTCGAATTTCCGGGGTAAACGCCGGTGCCACCACCGTTGCCATTGTTGACTTCGGTCGCGCGCTCGCCGCAGCCCGAAGCCATGCTGCAATTGGCATACGGATCATTGCCGCGATCGGCGTTGTAGTCGGTATCACTCAGATAAAGCATATGCGTGTCGGTATAGGGAGCATGGGGCAGCCCCAGATTTCCCGTCGTGGTTCCGAAGCCGAGCGAGTTCGGCCAGGTGTGTTCGCGGTTATAGGTCAAGCCACTGCCGGTACCGGCACGACTGCTGCCTTTTGTGTAACTGCGGTTGCGATAAACGTCGAGAATCTTACCGCTGTTGTTTGGATCTTCATCGGCGATTTCCAGGATATCCCAGGTACTCGTGGTGCCTCCCGAGTACGGGTAAACGGTATGGCCACGAATCACGGTGTTGAGCGAACAGCGCAATTGATCCGGGCTGCTGGTGTTGACGCGATTGTAGTAGGTGGAAACATTGCCACCGGCAACCGTGAAATGGCCAACATAGTTTTGTGCCATCGCAAGACCGTCATCATCGACGATGCCGGGTGCGATGACAGTCAATGTGCAGGTTTCACCGGCTTGTAATGCGGTGAAGGTTCTCAGGGTCAATGCGCGACCGGCACCCGTGACCATTTCATAACGCTTGTTATTGAAGCTCAGCGGTATCAGACCCGATGCACTGCATTGAAGCACGAAAGATTCGGAATCGACTGCGACATTTTCATTGAAGACGACGCGGATATCGGTAGCTGCCGGCACACCGACGGCATTATTCGAGGGTGTGGTGGAGAAAACCGTTGGCGCAGTATTCGGTGGTGGCGAGACGGTGAAATTCACCACGGTGTTAGTCGCCGGGTTTGCCGCATCGGCATCGGTAATTTGATCGGCATGCACGGTCAATGCGCAACTATCACCGTCCTGCAGACCGGCAGCGCTACTGATCGCAATATTGCTGCCGCTCGACGCGTAGCTCAGGCTTATCGTGCCGGACAGGCTGCAGCTCATGGTCAAGGCGGTTGGAGTCAGATTGACGTTTTCACTGAAGTTCACACTGAAAGTATTGGTGCCCGGCAGGACATTGCCGTTGTTTGCCGGATTGGTCGAGCTGACCGAAGGCAATACATTGACCGGTGGACCGAGATTGAAAGTCTGGTTGTTATTGCAGGCACCGAAGGTGCTTGTAGCGGAACCATTCCAGCTGAAGTTGGCGTAACCTGCGCCGGTTCCACCCAATTGCAGCGATGTACCCTCAGCCGTGCTATTGGTTTCTGAAACCGGAATGTTAGTGCTGGTCATGCCATTGGCCGGGCCATTGGTGGCAGTTGCGGCACCTTCATAACTGATGAACTGAACTACGGCACTATCCGAACGGCGTACCACCGCAATGGCATCGTTTCCGCCGTTTTGTATGCCATTGATGGGATAGGCCAGTACGGCGATACGCACATTGGAGCCACAGGCAACAGTCGTGCCGGCCGGGACCGGATCAGTGTCGTATGTTTGCGCGGAAGCTGGGGTGCTGCCGTTGTAGAGCACGATGTCGTAAAGCGTCAGGTCCTCACCCGCGGTAGCGACGATTTCCAGTGATTCGTTGGTATCGCCGGATGTCGGCGTATCGGCATCGTCATAATGTATTTCATTGATAAACACTTCGGCATTGGCCGACAGACTTGCAAAGACAAAAACGCCCCCGAGCAGACAGGCTGTTGCTGATTTTTTAAGCCACATAATTTGTTCCCGATAAAGAAGTGACGCGTACATTAAGTTTACCTGCCAATTGTGACAGGAAATCCCCATATATTTGCCACATGTAAACATAATAACGAGCGATGTGAAACAGCATATCAAGTCCGAAAATGGCGGATGGATTGACGCCTATCGAATGTTTTGACGGGGCGGTTTCGGAGTGGGTAGCGGATGATTTCGTTTTGGCGGCTTGATTGACAACGAATTCAGTGTGCAACTCGCCGGCTTGGCCGAAGTAAACAATGCTTCCGTGCCCCATTCGGGATGGTCAATGAATGGATTGCGGTTGCCCTGGAAGTTGAAGATCACTTCGTTGCGGATCAATTCGGCGGCATCCGGTGGATCGGCCTGATGCCAAAGCAGCAAATCCGTCAGCAAGCCCATATACGCGGGTGAATTGGAGCTGCTGACGATCAAGGCCGCGTTGTCGGTCAATTCCAGATCCGGTTCGTTTTGGCCGGTCACGGTATGCGAACCGCCTTCATAGCGAATCGCCATATACATCAAGGCCCTGGCAATATCGCCCTGGCGTTTCGACCAGGTTTCGAAAGCATTGCTGTTGAACCAATTGGAATTGCCCGGATAAACACCCGAACCGCCGCCGCGGCCATTGTTGATATCGGTAACGCGTTCGGAGCAACCGGCGGCCTGCGTGCAATAGGAATAAGATCGATTGCCGTGATCGGCGCTGTAGGAAGTATCTGCTAAATACAACATATGCGTATCTGTGTATGGCGCGTTGGGCAATCCCAAATTACCGGTATCGCTGCCTAAGCCAAACGAGTTCGGCCAGGTGTGTTCGCGGCTGTAGTTGAAAAAGCTACTGCCGCCGACACGGTCATTGCCCTTGACGTACATGAAGTTTTTATAAACATCCAGAATATGGCCTGGGGAGTTCGGATATTCGTCGGCGATTTCCAGAATGTCCCAGGTATCGGTTGTATCGGCACTGTACGGATAAACCGTGTGTCCGCGAATCACGCTATTCAATGAACAACGCAATTGTTCGGCGCTGCTGGTGTTGACTCGATTGTAGTAGGTGGAAACATCCCCGACAGCAACCTTGAAGCTGATCACCTTGTCCTGCGACATCGCAAGCTCGTAACTGTCGGTAACCCCTTGCTTGAGAATGGTCAGCGTGCACATTTCGCCGGGTTGTAATACGGCCGGGCTAACGAGCGTTATTGCACGGCCGGCACCATTCACCATTTCAAGTCGCTTGTATTGAATCAGGTTGGCGATCATGCCCGACACGGCGCACTGCAAGACGAAAGCTTCGCTGTCCACATTGACCATTTCATTAAACACGATTCTAAACTCGGTGACAGGAGCCACGCCGATGGCATTGTGGGCAGGGGAGGTACTGACAACATAGGGAGCTTGAGGTGGGTCTTCGCCAATGGTGAAATTAATTACCTTGTTTTCACGTGGGTGCAAGTTTTCCGAGTCCGTGATCAAGCTGGAAAAAACCGTCAGTACGCACGTTTCACCATTCTGCAAAATCATCGTCTTGGTCAGCATGAAAGTTTGAGCGGAATTGGCATAACTCAAATTGACACTGCCTGAAAAACTGCACTGCAGCGTAAATGCGCCGGGTGCCGCAGATACTGGCTCGCTAAACTGCATATAAAATGAATTTGAATTCGCAGCAACGGGGTAGGAGTAATAGCTGTCCGGTGAAGAGCTCATGACATAAGGAGGCACATTCACCTGCTGAATGACGCTGAATTGAATGTGCGTGTCGCCTGCCGGGTGCGCACCTTCGCTGTCTGTAAATGGCGCGGCATGAACAGTCAACGTACAGTTATCGCCAATCTGTAAAGGCGGCGTGCCGAGTGCCTGCGCTACGAGGTCGATTGATTGGACATTGTCAGGCGGAGATCCAGGTCTGCCATTGGATGAATACGCCTGCAGGGCGCCCGACAGGCTACAAACCACGCTATAGGGAGAGCCATCGCCAATCGAAACGGGTTCGTTGAATGTGACGGTCAGTGAGCGCTGCAGAGGAGGCGCAATTTCAAATGCACCGCCATCGGCTGGATTGCTGGAAACAATAAATGGCAACACATTTGTATTGAATGTCTGGTTGTTGTTGCATTGGCCGAAGTTGTCATCGGCAGAAGTATTCCAGCTGAAGTTGGCGTAACCGGCGCCGGTGCCACCCAATTGCAGCGATGTGCCCGCGGCGGTGCTACCGGATTCCGAAGCCGGGAGGTTGGTGCTGGTCGAACCGGTAGCAGGTCCGCTGCCGCCGGTGATTGCACCTTCGTAACTTAAGAACTGCACCAGGTAGCCGTTCCAATTGACCAGGGCAATGCCGTCATTCGGGCCATTTTGTATGCTGTTCGTGGCATAGTTTACCGTTGCGATTTGCACCGTGCTTCCGCAGGTGACGCTGCTTCCGGCCGGAACCGGGTCGCTATCGTAAGGGACTGCGGCGCCGGGAGAATTCCCGTTGTAAAGTTGAACGGAATACGTGCTCAGGTCTTCGCCCGCGGTCGCAACAATTTCGATTCGTTCGCCTACATCGCCTTGTAGAGTGCTATCGTCATAATGGATTTCGTTGATGAACACTTCGGCGTGCGCCGGCAGGCAGGTGAGCACAAGGATACCCGCGAGCAAGCAGGTTGCCCCCATTTTTTTGACTGACATGCATTTTTCCCAGAACCAATATTGACGCAGGCTGCGACTAATTACGTGCCGATTATGACAAATTACCTATGCTAGTAGGTTAGATATAGGCTTTGGGTTGCGAGTAATTTCGCCCCAGCCCTTGAAAGCGTGCGGGTACCGCCCCATACAGTGACTGTCGAAACATTCCCTAGTGGATATGTTTACGCGTTAAAATTGGCACTCGGCAGGGTAGAGTGCTAACAAAACCCAAAAAAACATCAAAAATCACGTAAGTATCTGTTTTTATTGACCAAGAGGAAGCTATGAATATTAAACCGCTCTTTGATCGCGTCGTTATCAAGCGTATGGAAGAAGAAAAACTGTCCGCTGGCGGCATCGTTATCCCGGATTCGGCCACTGAAAAACCTATCAAAGGTGAAGTGATCGCTGTGGGCGACGGCAAGGCCCTGGACAACGGCAGCACCCGCGCACCAAAAGTGAAAGTGGGCGACAAAGTGTTGTTTGGCAAATATGCCGGTACCGAAGTCAAGCTCGACGGCGTCGAATACCTGATTGCCAAGGAAGACGACATTTTCGCGATTTTGGGTTGATGCAAGCGGCGTGTTTCGACACGCCATGCAATCCATAAAAATTTATACGGTGGACGATGTCCGCCCGACAACAAGCATTAATTTTTGAGGTAATACATCATGTCAGCTAAAGATATTCGTTTTGGTGAAGACGCACGTTCACGCATGGTCAAGGGCGTCAACATTCTCGCCAATGCAGTGAAAGCCACCCTCGGTCCTAAAGGCCGCAACGTCGTGCTGGAAAAAAGTTTCGGCGCACCGACCATTACCAAGGATGGCGTTTCGGTAGCGAAAGAAATTGAACTCGCCGACAAGTTTGAAAACATGGGCGCGCAAATGGTGAAGGAAGTCGCTTCGAAAACTTCCGACAACGCCGGCGACGGCACCACCACCGCAACCGTTCTGGCGCAAGCCATGATCCGCGAAGGCATGAAGGCCGTTGCTGCCGGCATGAACCCGATGGATCTGAAACGCGGCATGGACAAAGCCGTTATCGCGGCTACCGAAGAACTGAAAAAAATCAGCAAGCCTTGCGCCACCAGCAAGGAAATCGCCCAAGTCGGTTCGATCTCGGCCAACTCCGATCACAACATCGGTGAATTGATTGCCAAGGCAATGGACAAAGTCGGCAAAGAAGGCGTGATCACTGTTGAAGACGGTTCCGGTCTGGACAATGAACTCGACGTCGTCGAAGGCATGCAGTTCGATCGCGGCTACCTGTCGCCTTACTTCATCAACAACCAGCAAAGCATGGCGGCCGATCTGGAAGATCCGTTCATCCTGCTGCACGACAAGAAAATTTCCAACGTACGTGAATTGCTGCCAGTGCTGGAAGCCGTTGCGAAAGCCGGCAAGCCATTGTTGATTGTTGCCGAAGAAGTCGAAGGCGAAGCCCTCGCAACTTTGGTGGTCAACACCATTCGCGGCATCGTGAAAGTGTGCGCAGTGAAAGCACCTGGTTTCGGTGATCGCCGTAAAGCGATGCTCGAAGACATGGCGATTCTCACCGGCGGTACCGTGATTTCCGAAGAAGTCGGTCTCGCATTGGACAAAGCCACGATCAAGGATCTGGGCCGCGCCAAGAAGATTCAGGTTTCGAAAGAAAACACCACGATTATTGACGGCGCCGGCGAAGCCGAAGGCATCCAGGCCCGCATCAAGCAAATCAAGGCGCAAATCGAAGAAACTTCTTCCGATTACGACAAGGAAAAGCTGCAGGAACGCGTTGCCAAATTGGCCGGTGGCGTTGCAGTGATCAAAGTCGGCGCAGCGACCGAAGTCGAAATGAAAGAAAAGAAAGCTCGTGTCGAGGATGCCCTTCACGCCACTCGTGCGGCGGTTGAAGAAGGTATCGTTGTCGGCGGCGGAGTCGCCCTACTGCGCTCGATCTCCGCGGTTGAAAAGGTCAAAGCAACCGGAGATATGGCAGTAGGAGTCGATATAGTAAAGAAGGCGCTAAAGGAACCGGCAAAACAAATTGCTAATAACGCCGGGATCGAAGGCTCCATTGTAGTCATGAAGACTCTCGAACTTTCCGGAAACCAGGGATTCAATGCCGCCATCGAGAAGTATGAAGACCTTATAGAAGCCGGTGTCATCGATCCCACCAAAGTAGTTCGTACTGCTTTGGAGAACGCCGCTTCCATCTCATCACTGCTCCTCACCACCGAGGCGATAGTGGCTGAACTGCCTGAAGAGAAAGAAGCCCCGATGCCGGGAGGCGGCCCCTACGAAGGTGGAATGGGTGGAATGTACTAACAAAGCAAAAGCATAAAAGTGATAAAAGAAAGCGCCTAAGTTATGCAGGCGCTTTTTTATGATTAATATTGAAACCGATTCTATTTATGTATATTAATTCTCCAAATGATTTGTTCTTGGGTCTTCATGATGATCCAATATAATGAATCTTTCAATGTCCATAGCATCGGAATTGTCAGGCGAACTAGCCTGGCACATTACTGATGAGTATGGGTATTATATCTCTGAATCGAGTGTGTATCGCATTTTAATGCGGATTTTGCTGAAATGATACCGCTTCACCTGCACGGACTTGATCTCGATGACATTGCCGTGACCCTCCGCCGCTCAGTTATCCGGTGGGAGGAGCAGATTCAGCATTAAATCGAGCACAGGGGCATCCGTTTGAACCATTGTATGGTAAAAAATTATTTTTAAAGAAAAAAGATAATGGAATCACAGACAAACGCAAATGAACACGGAGAAGAAACAGTACATTGA
>JAKQKT010000246.1 GCA_029560515.1 Pseudomonadota bacterium | reverse complement strand
TGGCTATAACCAGATCCAGACCAATGACGAGGCCATCAAAGCCCAGTGGTCGGAAGTCGTCAACCAATACCAACGCCGTGCCGATTTGGTGCCGAACCTGGTCAATACCGTCAAAGGCTATGCAGCGCAGGAAGAACGCGTGCTGACCGAAGTCACCAATGCACGTGCCCGTGTCGGCAGTGTCGGTATCAGCGCCGAGCAGGCAGCCGATCCGGTCAAACTGGCAGAATTCCAGAAAGCGCAGGGTGAATTGTCCGGCGCCTTGTCGCGATTGCTGGTGGTATCGGAAAATTATCCCGATCTCAAATCAAACCAGAATTTTCTTGAACTGCAAGCCCAGCTCGAAGGCACGGAAAACCGCATTACCGTTGCCCGTAATCGCTATATCCAGAGTGTGCAGGCTTACAACGTCCATATCCGGCAATTCCCGGTGAACATGACGGCAAAAATGTTTGGTTATGATGTAAAACCCAACTTCAGCGTTGAAAACGAAGCGGCGATTTCCAAGCCGCCTACCGTCGAATTTGCACCCGCCAATCCGCCGCCATCGAACTGATCGGCAATGAATTTTCGTGTGCTGAAATTTGCATCGGCCTTGCTGGTGTTGCTGGCATTGTCAGTGACGCCGGTATCGGCGCAGGATGTGCCGGTACTCACGCAGCACGTGACCGATCAAACCGGCACGCTCAATGCAAGCCAGATTGCCGAGCTTGAGTCTGAACTGGTTGCCTTGGAACAGCGCAAAGGCAGCCAGCTCGCCGTGTTGATCGTTTCGACGACCGGCAACGAGGCGCTCGAAAATTATTCATTGGCAGTTGCCGAAAAAAATAAACTCGGACGCAGCAAGACCGACGATGGTCTATTGCTGTTGATTGCAAAAGATGATCGAAAAGCCCGCATCGAAGTGGGCTATGGCCTGGAAGGCGCGGTGCCGGATGCCTTGGCGAGTCGCATCATCCGGGAATACCTCACGCCGAAATTCCGGCAGGGCGATTATTTTGGCGGCATCAAGGATTCAATACAGGCGCTGGGCAAGCTTATTGACGGTGAGGCCTTGCCCGAGCCCATGACGGCAGACCAGCAAGGCGAGCAGCCTGATTTTGTCTTTGCCGGCATCATCGGTTTTTTTATCGGCGCCATCGCGGGCGTGACCGGCATGAAACCAATGACGATTCGTCGACTCGGCGCCGGCGGTATTGCGGCAATCATCGCTTCTTTGATGTTCAGTATCGGTCTGTCGACGATTGTTGCCGGCCTGATTGCGTTTCTGGTTTCTGGCGGAAGCTCGGGCCGTTACAGTTCGGGCCATGGCGGCTGGGGATCTTTTCCTGGCGGCGGTGGCGGAAGTAGTGGCGGCGGTGGTTGGTCGGGCGGTGGCGGTTCTTTCGGAGGCGGTGGCGCCTCGGGAGGCTGGTGATGAAACGCTTGCTGCAAAATATCTTTGCCGGCTGGTTTCGCCTGTCGCGCTGGTTTCCCGCCGCAACGCTGGTACGTATTCGCGATCTTGTTACCGAAGGCGAACGCAGCCATGCCGGTGAAATTTGTTTCGCGGTGGAAGCGCGCTTTTCCTTCTGGTCCGTGTTGAATGGATTGCAATCACGCAATCGTGCCCATCAATTGTTTTCCAGTTTGCGGGTGTGGGATACGCTCGATAACAGCGGTGTCCTGATTTATCTTCAACTCGCCGAAAGAAGAGTCGAGATTATTGCCGATCGTGGAATCGCTGCGCGTGTCGACGGTCTGGAATGGCAGAAAATATGCGATCAACTCGCCATTGATATCGCCAATGGCCCGGCTGATATCGCCGTGCAGAGCGCGATCACGAAAATCAATACACTACTCAGCCTGCATTTTCCTGCCGATTCCGATAACCCGCGCGAATTGTCGGACGAACCGGTTATTTTGTAAGTCGCGTTCAAACGCTGCAGAAGCTCCATGTTGGTGAAGATGCCGCGCCACCTTTACGCTCTTGTCTGGCTCAAGCTATGCTCCGTCATCGACAACATGACAGGGTGTACCGATGGCCGACGACAACTCCAAGCAGTGGGCCGATGTCGCCGCCCTGTTTGATCGATTGCTTGAACTGACTCCGGAAGCGCGTGCCGATTATCTGAAACGCCGCGATGTCAGTCCCGACATATTGCAACAAGTGCAGAAGATGCTGGCCGCGCTTGAAAATGACCCCGGCTTTCTGGAGCCATCGGCACGCCAGTCATTGGATTCAAACATCCCTGAATACAGTTCGCTGATCGCCGGCGCGAAAGTTGGGGCATTCACTGTTGAACGGCTGGTCGGGCGCGGCGGAATGGGCGAGGTTTATCTTGCTCACCGCAGCGATGCCGATTTCGCACAGAAAGTGGCCTTGAAATTAATACGACCGGAAGCGGCCGGTCGTCTGAGCCATTTCGAAAACGAGCGCCGCATACTTGCCGGTCTTGAACATCCGGGCATTGCGCGCCTGATTGATGGCGGGTTGACGC
>JAKQKT010000015.1 GCA_029560515.1 Pseudomonadota bacterium | reverse complement strand
TGGCAGCTACAGTCTTGAGATATGGCCGGCACTCGAAAATTTCCCGGGCAAGGATGCTGTCGAGGACACCGCGCGCATCATGGCGACGATGGAGCAATTGATCCGCCGTGCGCCGGAACAATATTTGTGGATACACCAGCGCTTCAAAAGAACGCCGGATGGAAAATCGGCACATTATTCCTGATGCATGTGGGATCGGCTTTAGCCGCGATAGATGATTCAGAGCATCGCAATTTGGAAAGTCTGATCGCTGCTGAAGCAGCCCAAAAAATTCGCGGTGATATATCGGGCGAGGTTTTTCGCGCCTAAAGGACGCTCCTACGAATAAATGTCCGGCGAGCCTTGCGGCCTGGTTTTGAATCGCCGGTGCACCCACAAATATTGTTCGGGATGTTCGCGCACAACCGCTTCCAGTCTTTGCATATAGATACGTGTGTCAGCAATGGCATCGCCACTCGGCCAATTGTCCCAAGGCTCGTCGATTTTGATCTGATAACGGTTATCCGCATCGCGGTAAAACCAGAACGGCAGTATGCGAGCACCGCTGCGTTCAATAATCTCTGGCGTGGCGGTCAGTGTCGCAGCCGGGATGCCGAAGAAAGGCACGAACGCATGCTGATAATTGAAATTCTGATCGGATGAATACACCACGGCTTCGCCTGCACGCAAAGCTTTCAACAAGGCACGCAGATCCTTTTTTTCGATGCTGTCGCCAAATACTTTCGATCTTGCCTCCTCGAATGCCTGCTCGATGCAGACATTGTTATGACGCCGGACCACCACGCGAACTTGCCTGTTCAAGGCTTCGCCCAATAAACGCACCGCGAGTTCGGTGTGGGTAAAGTGCCCGGTCAGCAGCAATACGCCCTTGCCCTCCGCCAATGCGGCTTGCAGCCGTTCCAATCCGTGAATATCCGCAAAACCGGACAAGGTTTTCGCCGGCGCATACCAGGCCCGGAATAATTCCAGCACCCCGGCCACCGTCGCGAGCAAATTGCGGTTGAATAAATCCTGTCTTTGCGAAAGCGGTAGATGCTTGAAGCAAAGTTCGATATTGGTGGAAGCCACCCGCCGACGGCGATACAGAAATGGCCAGCAAGCCAGCGTGGACAATTTGGCGACGCGCATCAACCATGACTGCGGCAAACGGGCAGCCAGCATGGCTAGCCAAAAGAAAGGCCGGACAAAGATGCAATGCCAGACCGCGTTCATGCGTCCTCTTTCTCCCGCTGGCGTTTTTGTTCCAGACGTTTGGCATATTTCAAAAAAGCGTAAAACGCCTGCGTCCTCGCCGCGAAATAGCCGGCCCAGCCATTCAGAAAATAGCGCTTCAGTATGTAAAACCTGAAAAACACGAAGCCGGGATAAAACAGGACTCGCAAACCCGGAAAGCTTTTTTGTTTTTTTTGTTCAAGCAGGCCGCTGGAATACCGGTTTATTTTTTCGACTCGTTGGGCAAGATCTTTTTCGCCGAAATGATAAAAATCCAGCTTCAAATTCTCCACCTTGCCACCTACCTCTGGCGCAGCGTGCACGGGCACCTGGTTCATGGCAGCCTTCACTTTCCGGAATAAACGCAATTGCCAATTCGGCCGAGTCCATGCATGCGGCCATTGCCAGAACAACCATTCCCGGCGCGGCAGGCGATAGCCATCGACGGAGTCCGCGGCAATCGCTTTGCGGATAATGTCCGCCGCATCGCCATGAATATATTCGTCCGCATCCAGTAGCAAAACCCAATCGGAAACCACCTTGTCGATAGCTGACTGTTTTTGCGGGCCGTAACCCTTGAAGGTCTCGACATGGATCCTGGCCGAATATTTTTCAGCAATATCGCGGGTGCCGTCAGTCGAACCCGAATCGAGCACAATAAGCTCGTCGCAGAATCGCAAGCTTTCGAGACACCTCTGCAAAGTGTCCGCATTATTGAAAGTCGTGACTACCGCACTGAGGGTATTCATGTCTCGAAACGATCCCTGGCACCCAGACAGCCTGCATACAGAGCCAGCAGAAGTAACCAGCATCCGCCCCAGAAAGTCGCATAAAACGCGAGATGGGTATTCAAGGGAAATGCCACCACGACGCAGGCAAGCATCGGCACGAATGCCAGTTGACGCGCTTTTGGCGGCGACCATTGCCATGCACGCCACATTGCGAAGAAACCCGTCATCCAGCACAACAAACCGATCACTCCGGTTTCGGACAGGACTTCAAGCAACCAGTGATGGGCATGGTATGCCCCCTGCTGATCGGCGCTGATAAATGGATCGTCTTTATCGGCATATTGCTTGTAGACGTCGCGAAAATTTCTCACGCCGACACCATTCACGGGATGGTCTGCCGTGATTTTCAATGCGGTCTTCCAGATACTGATTCGACCCGAAAGCGCATGATCAACGCCACCTGTTTCACCGGCAAGGGCGGTTTCGGTACGTTCAAAACGGGCACGCAACTCCGGCGAGGCAAAGTAGCTCAGGAGCAACACTAGTGTCGAGGCAAAAAAGAAAAGCAGCAGTCTCTTTCTGCCAAGTACCTGCCAGCCACTGATCAATATAACCAGTCCGAACATCACCCAGCCGGCCCGTGCACCTGCCCACAACACGACGGTGCCGACCAGCAATGCAACGCCACACCAGGCCCACACACCGCCACGTTTGTACGCCCAATCGAGCGTGAATGGCGACAAGGCTGCCAGCACCAGACCCAGTTTCAAATTATCGGAACCGAAAATTCCACTCAGTCGATCTTCGGTCATCGCACCGCCGAGACTGAAGCCGGTCAAGACCTGCATCATGCCATCCAGCGCCCAGAACAAACTGATGATCGCCAGACCGGAAAAAATCAGTTGTCTGCCTTTTTCATTCGATACCGACAAGGCAATCAACCAGAGGAAAGGCAGATAGCGCAGATCAAACAGGACTTCGCGCCAGGCGCGTTTTGCATTGATGGCATCGAAGGCCGAAAATAATTCCGGCAACCAGTAAGCGAGAAAAAACACCAGTGTCATCAGCCAGGCTTCACGACTCAGCCAGGTCGAACGATGTGCCAGTTTCTGCCAGACCATCAGGAAAAACCCCAGCAGCGCGCCAAGGCTCATTACCGCCTCGGCAACGCCCACCGTTGGCCACAAGGCAACGAAGGCCAGTATCCAGTAAGGTGCCCAGCGAAAGACGGAATCAGGGGCAGAGCTGTTCATAGAAGGCCATCATATTCGATTGCATCAAAGACAGACTTGGCAATGCCTGCTCTGGCGGAAGAATATTTTCTTCGAGGATTTTTTTGGCGGACCGGCACAAGGCTTGTTCATCAAAAGCCTCAACCAGGCCTTGCGGAAAATACCGCTGCAGATTTTCGCCGACGCCGCCCAGATTCCATCCGAGCACCGGCTTTCCGATACTCAAAGCCTCCAGCACGGTGCGGCCAAACGCTTCTGGCTTGCTGGACAGCTGTAATACCAGGTTGGCAAGTGCATAGGCATTGGCCACGGCTTTTATCGGAGGCGTAAATTCGAGAAAATCGGAAAGCCCGAGATGCTCCGCCTGTTTTTCCAATTCGAGACGATAGTTTTCACGGCTCTCCTGTTTCGCACCGAGACAGCACAAACGCACATCGCCAAATTCCCTGCGTAAGGC
>JAKQKT010000388.1 GCA_029560515.1 Pseudomonadota bacterium | reverse complement strand
TCGCCGGACAGGATTTTCGATTCCAGCGATTCGTTGCTGTCCATGACGTCGTAGGTCACCTTGATGCCGGTTTCCTTCTCGAATTTGGCGACCGTGTCGGGTGCTATGTAATCGGACCAGTTATAGACGTTGAGCACTTTTTCTTCGGCGGCGGGGGCACTGGCAGTGGCCCCGGGAGCGGAAGCTTCCTTGTTACCGCATGCAACGAGAGTCAGTCCGACAATGGCTATTGTTAAAAGACGTAGTTTCATAACACCTCTCACTTGATTGTTAGAAATAATGTGACGACAGGAATCACTGGCAAACAGTTACATACCTCGTTATTTTCCCAAAGCTTCTGCGGTTTGATTCAAGGACTTCCAGGCTTTTTCGAACAATTCGTCAATTTGCCCGCGTGTAATAATCAGCGGTGGCGAAAGCAGCATGGCATCATTGGTCGCACGTAATATTAGACCGTTTTTAAGGGCAATATCACGGCATAACTGACCAACCTTGCCTCGATCCTCGAAAAAGGCGCGGCTTGGCTTGTTGGGTACGAGCTCCAGGGCACCGACCATCCCGACGACACGAGCCTCGCCGACCAGTGGATGCTCGCCCAGCTCTTTCCAGCGGCTTGCAAGATAGGGTCCGGTGTTGCCCTGGATGTTCTCGACGATTTTTTCGTCCTGCAAGATGCGAATGTTTTCCAGTGCGACGGCCGTACAGACCGGATGCCCGGAATAGGTGTAGCCATGCGCGAGCTCGCCGCCTTTATCGCGCAATACATTTGAAACGCGATCATTGAACATGACGGCTCCAAGCGGGATATAACCGGAAGTTATGCCTTTGGCCAGGGTCATGATGTCCGGTTGTATGCCGAAGTATTCCGACCCAAACCAGTGACCGGTCCGGCCAAAGCCGCAAATGACTTCATCGGCAATCAGCAGAACATCGTATTTGCGGCAGATGCGCTGGATTTCCGGCCAGTAATTCATGGGCGGAATAAACACGCCGGCTGCGCCCTGAATCGGTTCGCCGATGAATCCGGCGACGCGATCCGGTCCGAGCTCGAGAATCTTGTCCTCGAGTTCGCGAGCGCGCTGCAAACCAAATTCTTCCGGCGATAAATCGCCACCTTCGCCAAACCAGTAAGGCTGATTGATGTGGTGGATATTGGGAATCGGCAAACCGCCTTGCGAGTGCATCCCTTTCATTCCGCCCAGACTTGCACCGGCGACGGTCGAGCCGTGATAACCGTTGAAACGGCCAATCAGAATATTTTTATCCGGCTGGTCTTGCACGGCCCAGAAATGTCGCACCATTCTTAGAATCGTGTCGTTGGCTTCGGAACCGGAATTGCTGAAGAACGCATGATTCAAATCGCCAGGTGTGAGCTCGGCCAGCTTGGCGGCAAGATGTACGGTCGGTTCGGTGGTACAGCCGAAAAAACTGTTGTAGTAGGCCAACGTGTCCATCTGTTTCGCGGCGGCCTTGCCCAATTCCGTTCGGCCATAACCGATATTCACGCACCAAAGGCCCGCGAATGCATCGAGCATTTTATTGCCCTCGGCATCCCAGACGTAACAGCCTTCGCCCTTGGTCAATATGCGCGTGCCTTTTTTAGCCAGCGCCGCATTGTCATTGAACGGATGGATATGGTGTGCGGCGTCCAGTTTCTGTAAAGCTTGCAAGTCCGAATTTTCCACGCTGGCTCCGATTATCTATCGTGCTGATTTTTTATTTATTGATGGCCGATCAAACATTCAACAGCAGGAATTCCCGCTCCCACGAACTGATCACGCGGAAATAGGTTTGATATTCCTTTTCCTTGACATGGATGTAGGCATTCACGAAACGCTCGCCCATCAAGTTCTGCAGCGGTGCGCAACCCCGCAACCATTTCAGCGACTCTTCCAGACTGCGCGGCAACTCGTAGCCTTTGTCTTGTGCGCTGGTGGTCAATGGTTCGGTGGGTTTTAATTTTTCGATAATACCGAGATAACCGCAGGCCAGGGTCGCCGCCATCGCGAGATAGGGGTTGGCATCGGAACCGGCGAAACGGCTTTCGACGCGGGTGTTTTCGAGTGAGTCCATCGGCACGCGCAAACCGCAGGTACGATTATCGAAACCCCACTGCACATTGATCGGTGCGACATCGCCCACCGCCAAACGCCGATACGAGTTCACGTTTGGAGCAAAAAACGGCATCGCCATCGGTACGTATTTTTGCAGGCCTCCCAGATAATTCTTGAACAGCTCGCTGTGCTGACCTTCTTTCTTGCCGGCGAATAAATTCTTGCCGGTTTTTGCATCGAGCATGCTTTGGTGGATATGCATCGCACTGCCCGGTTCGTTTTCCATCGGCTTGGCGAGGAAGGTGGCGTAAATGCCATGCCGCAACGCAGCTTCACGCATGGTGCGCTTGAACAGGAACACCTGATCGGCACGCGACATCGGATCGGAATGCACGAAATTCACTTCGAGCTGCGCGGCGCCCGATTCGTGAATCAGTGTGTCCACATCCAGTTCCATTTCTTCGGCGTAGTCGTACATCAGGTCGAGAATAGGATCGAATTCGTTCACCGCATCGATCGAATAGGATTGTCTTGCGGTTTCAGGCCGGCCCGAACGGCCCGCCGGCGGCTGCAGCGGAAAATCCGGATCGGTATTTTTCTGCACCAGAAAGAATTCCAGTTCGGGCGCCACAATCGGCTTCATGCCCTTGGCTTCGTACAAGGCAAGAATATTGCGCAACACATTCCGTGGTGCCAATTCATGCGGCTTGCCGTCGCGGGTAAAACAATCGTGAATCACCTGCGCGGTAGGATCGGTTGCCCAGGGCACCATCCGCACGGTATCGGCGTCGGGGCGCAGGTACATATCGGAATCCGATGGCGCCACCAATTCGTAATAGGCATCGGGATAATCACCCGTTACGGTGGTTACAAAAATGCCTTCCGGCAAACGCGTTCCGTAATCATGCGAGAACTTTGCGGCCGGGATGATTTTTCCGCGTGCATTGCCGGTGATATCCGGCACCAGACATTCCACTTCGGTAATTCTTCGTTCTTTCAACCATTTTTTCAGCGAGCTTTCCTGCTGCTCGGCATTCATCGGTTTTTCATTGTTTTTCTTGCGACTCATAAAGATTTCCGATTATTGGCACGGTCACGGCAAGCGCGACCAAATGCCTGGAACATACTCAAGTAAAAAGGATTCTCGCCGACTTTCCATTCCGGATGCCACTGTACCGCCAGAAAAAACGGATGCGGCGACTTCAGCGATACGGCTTCAATCAGTCCATCGGGCGCAGTAGCCTCGACATTCAGATTGTTGGCCAGGACATTGATGCCCTGCCCATGAAGTGAATTTACCATTGCCGTGGTCTTGCCCGACACACTTTCCAGTAAGCCGCCTGGCGTCAGTGATATCAGATGCGACTCGGCATATTGCTGATCCAGTGCGTCATCGAGATTTTCCCGATGGTCATCCAGACCCGGCACTTCATGCACTTTCTGGTGCAGGCTGCCGCCGAGCGCCACATTCACCTCCTGAAATCCTCGACAAACGGCAAAGACCGGAATCTGCATCTCGATCGCGAGCGGAATAATCGGCAAACTGTTTTCATCACGATGCTGATCGTGCAAATTGCCTTCGTAACTCGGCTCGTTCGAATAATGATGCGGCTCGATATTCGAATAGGAGCCGGTCAGGAATAAACCGTCTGTATTCTGCAGAATTTCACGGAGCGGCAAGGTTGGCGAAAGACTGGGCAATATGAAAGGAATAACGTTCGAACCCGAGACCAGCGCAAACAGGTATTTTTCGCCGGCCGAGTGGTAAGCGTGCTTGCCCATGATTTTTCGATCAGCCGGGACGATGACCAGTGGTCTTTGATGCATATTGCCTCCGCGTGAAGCTCTTGAACCATAACCGGACTGTTTTATTTTATCAACAGCCGTTCAAAGTCCAGTTACACTAAATTCGGCCTAAATGCCGATATTTCAGGCTTTTATTGCATTGCCGCAAATTTTTTCATTACCTTTCGAACCACCTACCTCCCAAACCGTTGAGTATTTTTTACAGTCAAAACATCCTCTGCTAGTATTCAGTTTGGACCTAAACCGACGCGATGCCTATGAACTCCTATCCCTTACCCGATGATGACGCCGCCGAGTTACAACAGATAGCGGGCTGCGAGATGGTGGACCTGTTGCTGCCGGATATGAATGGCCTGTTGCGCGGCAAACGCATCACGCGCGACGCTCTCGAAAAAGTCTATGCCAATGGCGTCTGCCTGCCGATGTCCTTGATTGCGACCGACATTACCGGCAATACCGTCGAAGAAACCGGCCTTGGCTACGACATTGGCGATGAAGACCGTATCTGCCGCCCGGTGCCGGGCACCCTGAAAATTATTCCCTGGCAGAAAAAACCGATGGCGCAGGTCTTGCTTGGCATGGAAGACGGTCATGGCGAAATGTTCGAAGCCAATCCGCGCGAAGTACTGAAGCGCGTACTTGACCGTTTCACGGCAAAAGGCCTGACACCGGTCGTCGCGGTTGAACTTGAATTTTATTTGCTCGACAAAACCCTGCATAAAGATGGACGCCCGAAAACCTCGATCAATCCGGCCACCGGCGAGCGCAACAAGACGACGCAGGTCTATTACATGGAAGACCTGAATGACTACCAGGGCTTCACCGATGCGGTGACCGATGCCTGCCGCGCCCAACATATTCCGGCCGATACCGCCGTCGCCGAATATGCGCCGGGTCAATTCGAAATCAATCTGAAGCACCGCAAGGACGCCCTGCTCGCCTGCGACGACTCGATCATGCTGAAACGCGTGATCAAGGAAGTGGCCTCGCAGCAAAACCTGCTCGCCAGCTTCATGGCCAAACCATTCGTCGATCAGGCCGGCAGCGGCATGCATATCCACGTCAGCGTTCTGGATAAAGAAGGCAAGAATATTTTCGCCAGCACGCCCGAAAAACCTGCTGATACGCTTCGCCATGCGATCGGCGGCATGCAGAAATCTTCCAAAGACTGCATGCTGATGTTTGCGCCGCATGCCAACAGCTATCGCCGTTTCGTGTTGAACGCGTTCGTACCTCTGAACGATTGCTGGGGTTTCAATAACCGTACCGTGGCGATGCGCATTCCGCACAGCGATGAAGCCAACACCCGTATCGAACACCGCATTTCGGGTGCCGATGCCAATCCTTATCTGGTTACTGCCGCTGTTCTGGCAGGCATTCTGCATGGCCTGGAAAACAAATTCGACCCAGGCCCGCCCATTGTCGGCAATGCCTACGAGCAAACCGAACAACGCACCTTGTTCTGGCGCGATACGATTGATGACTTCATGGCCAGCGATTTCATCACCAGCAACTTCGGCGAAAAATTCCGTCATATTTTCGGGCAGCAGAAGCAGAAGGAAATGCGCACTTTCTACACGCAAGTGACGACACTCGAATACGAATGGTATCTCCGCGCGGTTTGATTTTTCATGTCCGATAAAAAAGCGCATGTAAATTCCTGGTACGCGGCCAGCGTGCCGGAATTTCCGGAACAGCCTTCGCTTGAAGGCCTTGAAACAGCGGATATCTGCATTCTGGGTGCGGGCATTACCGGTTTATCAACAGCCATTGAATGTGCAGAAGCCGGCCTGAAAGTGATCGTGCTCGAATCACAGCGCGTTGGTTGGGGCGCTTCCGGCCGCAGTGGCGGCCAGGCGATTTTCGGTTTCGGTTGCGACCAGCACAAAATCACCTCGATGATTGGCATCGATGATTCCCGCAAACTATTCGATTTTTCGCTGGAAGGCCTGCGGATCATCCATGAACGCTGCAAAAAATATTCAATTGATTGCGATTGGCGTGCTGGGCATGCACACGTCGCCATCAAGCCACGACATATCACCGAGCTGAAACATTGGCAGTCGGATCTGGAAAAGAATTTTTCCTACAAAACCCAATGGTGGGAAAAACCGGAATTGGCGCAACAACTCGCCTCTGATCGCTACATCGGTGGTTTATACGATGATCAAAGCGGCCATTTGCATCCCTTGAAATACACCCAGGGTCTGGCACGTGCGGCATTGTCGCTGGGCGTAAAAATATTTGAAGGCTCCGAAGTGCTGTCATTGCAGCGCGGCGCCAAGCCGGTTTTCAAGACGCGAACCGGTCAAGTGCAATGCGACTACGCCGTACTTGCAGGCAATGCCTATGTGCATGGCATCGCGCCGGAACTCGACAGCAAGATCATGCCAGTGGGTACTTACATCGGTGCCAGTGAACCTCTAGGCGAGTCAACCGCGAGAGCGCTCATTAAAAATGACATGGCTGTCGCCGATATCAACTGGGCGCTGGATTATTTCCGCATGAGTTCGGATCACCGGATTTTATTTGGCGGCCGTGCGAGTTATTCCACCTTGCCGCCGCCGAATTTGCGCGGCGTGATGACCAGTCGCATGACTCGAGTCTTCCCGCAATTGAAAAAGCTGAAGTTCGAGTATGTCTGGGGCGGATACGTCGACATCAGTGTCAATCGTGCGCCGCATTGGGGACGACTGGGTTCGAATATTTATTTTGCACAGGGGTTTTCCGGGCACGGAATCGCCGCTACCGGGCTGGCTGGCCGCGTTATTAGTGAGGCCATTCGCGGACAGGCATCACGGCTGGATGTGTTCGAAAAAATAAAACATCTGCCCTTCCCGGGCGGCCGTGTATTCCGCACACCGATGCTGGTTGCTGCAATGGCCTGGTATAAGTTGCGCGATGCGATGTTCTGAATATCTAAATCGCAGGTACCGGCAAGCCAAAATAAGGGCCGATGAAGAAATATACACCGGCGAGCAATGCCAGAAACACCAGCGACTTGAACATGAAGCCCACGACTTTCTTTAATACGAGGGCAGCAATCACGATCAGGACGATGCCGACAATACTCATTATTTCCATTTGCCCGGGTTCCTCATGTTTATGGACGGCGTAGCTTAGCTTTTTTAGGCACTTTTGGGTAAATGCAGGCAAGCCGGCCGCCAATTTACACATCTTGTGAACCCTTTTGGCTCTAGGCTTGCTCTATAAGTCTGCAAGCTCGAATCCAGAGGGCTTGTCATGTCATGCTGACATCTACCGAAAATTCCCGAGGAACCGGAATGGCGTTTGAAAAGAAACACGTAAAATGGCTGATAGCCTCGATAGCCATTCTTGCCATCCTCGCTTTCTTTTATTTTGACCTGGGCAAGTGGCTAAGTCTGGAAAATCTGAAAAACAAGCAAGCCGTCCTGTTGAATACAGTTAACGAACACTTCTGGGCCTCGGTGCTTGTCTTCTTTCTTGTTTATGTTGCCGTGGCCGCATTTTCCCTGCCCGGCGCCGGAGTACTGACCTTGGCTGGAGGCGCGATCTTTGGCTTATTCACCGGTTTCGTGACGGTCTCGTTTGCCAGTTCGATTGGTGCCCTGCTGGCATTTCTGGCAGCAAGGTTTTTATTTCGCGATGCCATCAAGAAACGCTTTGCCGACCAATTGGCTCCGATTGAAAAAGGCCTAGCGAAAGATGGAGCCTTCTATTTACTGAGTCTTCGCCTCGTCCCATTGTTTCCGTATGTCGTCGTCAATCTTTTGATGGGGCTGACCAATATTCCTGCAAGAACGTTTTATGGTTTCAGCCAGTTGGGAATGATCCCGGGCACCCTGGCTTTCGTTTATGCCGGAACGCAGCTGGCGAAGATTCAAAGCCTGAAGGACGTGTTGTCTCCCGGCCTGATCACGGCGTTTGTGATACTCGGCCTGCTCCCGATTACGACGCGAAAATTATTGCAATGGATCCAGGAGCGGAAAAATGCAGCCGTATAAGAAACCGAAGAAGTTCGATTACAACCTGATCGCCATCGGTGCCGGTTCAGCCGGCCTTGTCACGACTTACATCGGCTCGGCGATAAAGGCCAAAGTTGCGCTGATCGAAAAACACAAGATGGGCGGCGACTGCCTGAATACCGGCTGCGTACCTTCGAAAGCCCTGATCCGTTCCGCCAAGTTGTTACACGAGACCGCCAACAGCAAAAAATACGGTATCGAAAAATGCGAAACGCAATTCGACTTCGCCGACATCATGGAGCGGGTACAACATGTAGTTGCCAAAGTCGAACCGCATGATTCGGTAGAACGTTATAGCGGTCTCGGTGTTGATTGCTTCCAGGGCGATGCGAAAATCGTCTCGCCCTGGGAAGTAGAAGTGAATGGCAAACGTTTGTCGGCCCGCAGTATTGTGCTCTCGACCGGCGCACGACCTTTGGTACCAAAAATTCCCGGACTTGATAGCGTGGAGTATTTGACCAGCGACACCGTCTGGAATCTGCGTGCATTACCCAAGCGGCTTGTTGTACTCGGTGGCGGCCCCATTGGTTGCGAGCTGACGCAAAGCTTCGCTCGTTTCGGTTCGCAAGTGACCCAGGTGGAAATGGCGCCACGCCTGATGCCACGTGAAGATGCCGACGCCGCTGCGGAAGTCATGCAGCAATTCGCCGGCGAAGGCATCACCGTGGCCGTCGCACACAAGGCACTGCGCGTCGAAAAAGACGGTGATGGCGGCGTACTGGTGTGCGAGAACAATGGCAGCGAAGTACGATTCGCATTCGATAAAATATTATTGGCTCTCGGTCGTGTCGCCAATACCGATGGCTTCGGCCTGAAAGAACTGGGCATCACGATCAACCAGCGCGGCACCATTGACGCGAACGAATTGATGCAAACCAATTTCTCGAATATCTATGTCTGCGGCGATGCGACAGGCCCTTTCCAATTCACCCATGTCGCCGCTCACCAGGCCTGGTATGCCTCGGTCAATGCCCTGCTGGCGCCGTTCTGGAGCTTCAAGGTCGATTACCGCATCATTCCGTGGGCGACATTCACCGACCCCGAAGTTGCCCGTGTCGGCTTATCCGAAGACGAGGCAAGACAAAAAAATATCGCGGTTGAAGTCACCCGTTATGGCATCGACGATCTCGATCGCGCCATCGCCGACAGCGCCGATCACGGTTTCGTCAAGGTGCTTACCGTGCCCGGCAAGGATAAAATTCTCGGCGCCACGATTGTGGGTGCGCATGCCGGCGATTCATTGGCCGAATTCGTACTCGCGATGAAATGGAATATCGGCCTGAATAAACTGCTGGGTACCATCCATATTTACCCGACCATGGCCGAAGCCAATAAATACGCCGCCGGAAATTGGAAACGGGCGCATGCACCGCAAGCCGCATTGCGCTGGGCCGAAAGATTCTTTGCCTGGCGGAGGGGCTGAAATGCGAAGAATTATTTTCGCCTTCATCGTTCTGATGCTCGCCAACCTACCTGCGCAGGCGGCATTTGACGGCTCGCACAAGCAATGGGATGCCTTGCTGAAACAGCATGTGCACTGGGATAAAAATGGCGTTGCAAGTTCGGTAGACTATGCCGGTTTTGCCAAAGACCGGACAAGACTCGACCTCTATCTGAAAAGTCTATCCACGGTAGACAAGCAGGAATATTCCCGTTGGTCATTGAACGAGCAACAGGCTTTCTTGATCAATGCCTATAACGCCCATACCGTTCAATTGATTTTGACGCGCTACCCGAATCTGGAGTCGATAAAAGACCTTGGCAGCTTGTTCTCTTCCCCGTGGAAGCAGGAGTTTTTCAGTCTGCTCGGCGAAAAACGCAGTCTTGATGATTTAGAACACAAATTGTTGCGTGGTGACAAGCGTTACCGGGAACCCCGAATCCATTTTGCCGTCAACTGCGCTTCCATCGGTTGTCCAGCCTTGCGTGATGAAGCTTACACCGGCGAAAAACTGGCAGCGCAGCTGGAAGATCAGACCATACGGTTTCTGCGTGACAACTCGCGCAACCGTTTTTATTTGAAGACGGGGAATTATGTTGTCTCCAGGATTTTTGACTGGTATCAGGAAGACTTCGATAAATATTCAAAAGGAGTCAAGTCATTCCTCATCCAGTACGCCGATAAAACCGGAATGCATCCTGCGGAAGTTTCCTACCTGAAACAGAACACTTTCAGCCTCGACTATTTCACTTACGACTGGTCATTGAACAAGGTCCGCTAATGCTTATCGCACTCGCCATTTTCTTCAGCCTGGGTCTTGCCTTTGTCAACGGCGGCAACGACAACCTCAAAGGCGTGGCAACGCTGCTTGGTTCGAAGGTACTGAGCTATCGAAAAGCGCTGTGGCTTGCCTGTATCAGCACCGCATTGGGTGCGCTGACTTCTGTTTTTCTTGCCGGTGCATTGATCACTGCATTTGGGGGCAAAGGACTCGTACCCGACGCCATCGTGCAATCGAGTCTTTTCATCACTTCGGTCAGTGCCGCCGCAGCGATCACCATTGCATTGGCAACCCGTTTCGGGCTTCCGGTATCGACGACACATGCCTTGGTCGGCGGTTTGCTCGGTGCAGGATTCGCACTGGCTCCGCAGGCATTGGATGTGTCGGTACTGGGCAAAACCTTTTTTCTTCCGTTGCTGCTGTCGCCGGCCATCGCAATCGCCCTGAGTTTGTTGCTGGCTCCGTTGATGCGAAAACTGGACAAGCCCGCCATTGCGAAACAGGAACTTTGTCTCTGCGAAAGCGAAACGCTGCCAGCAGGTGATTCCGTTGCCAGCGTTGCCGCATCGCTTAGCATCGGGACGCAGGCAAGCTGCCCACCGACAAGCCACAACGCGATCGTCAGCCTGCCTGCATCGAAGGCATTCGATTTTGTTCATTGCCTGAGCGGCGGAGCCGTCTGCTTCGCACGCGGCCTGAACGACACACCGAAAATGGCTGCCATTCTTGTTGTCAGTGGCCTGGCAGGTTTGTCTTCGGTCGTCGCCATTGGTATCGCGATGGTGGTCGGCGGAATACTGACTGCAAGACGCGTCGCGAAAACCATGTCGGAAGACATTACGAGCATGACGCATAGCGAAGGCTTGTCGGCGAACCTGGTGACATCGACGCTGGTTATCCTTGCATCGAAATACGGGCTTCCGGTTTCCACTACCCATGTCAGTTGTGGCGCCTTGTTTGGTCTTGCTGCGGGCAATGGTCGCGGCAAGCTGAAGACCATTTTCACCATCTTGTTATCGTGGATCAGTACACTGCCTTTGGCGGCCGTTCTTGCTTTCGTCATGGCAAATTTAATCATCGTTCTCGGAGAAAACTAAATGTCCGGCGCATCATCCGAACTTGATTCGGTCAAAAATTATTACGGCGAAGTCCTGTCATCGAGCAAGGACCTGAAAACCTCGGCCTGCTGTCCGACCGAGGCGATGCCGGTTTATTTACGACCGTTGGTCATGGATATCCACGAAGAAATCCGCGATCGGTTTTATGGTTGCGGTTCGCCCATTCCGGCTGCGTTGAATGGCTGTACGGTACTCGATTTGGGTTGCGGCACCGGACGCGACGTGTACCTGCTCTCGCGTCTGGTCGGCGAACACGGCCGCGTGATCGGCGTTGAC
>JAKQKT010000377.1 GCA_029560515.1 Pseudomonadota bacterium | reverse complement strand
TCTTGGGGGGATAGAGTTGTCGGCATACGTAAAGTATGCGGTCGAGCGAATATAATCTGTGAACAGGCTCTCACTTTTTCGCACTTTCCTATTGAATGTTAATATTTGTTACATGAATCTCATAAAAATGCTCGACCAGCGACGTTCTACGCCTTCACGCACGCTCCACGGGCCCGGCCCGAATGCCGAAGAAGTGCGGCAAATGCTCACATCTGCACTAAGAGTTCCCGATCACGGCAAATTGGCGCCATGGCGTTTTCTCAAAATCCAGGGTGATACCCGACTCGCCCTGGGTGACTTACTGGCGCAGCGAGCACTGGAACTCGATGCAAACGCGTCCGAGTCCATCATCGAAAAAGACCGTGCGCGTTTTTCGTTTGCTCCTGTGATCATCACCGTCATCGCAAGGCTGACGCCAAAGCACAAAGTCCCCGAACAGGAACAGATTTTGTCGGGCGGCGCGGTGTGTTTTGCATTGCTGCAGGCAGCACAGGGCTTGGGTTATGGCGCGCAATGGCTCACGGGTTGGGCAGCCTATGATCCGGTCATCACGAAAAAACTGGGCATCGAGGAAAACGAATGCATTCTGGGTTTTATCCATATCGGCAATTCCGATGAAATGGCACCGGAACGCTTGCGGCCGAAACTCGAAGATTTACTGAGTGATTTGAGTCTGTGAGTTCCTCGACGACTTATTTGATTGACTCGAGTCTCTATATTTTTCGGGCCTGGCATTCGATGCCTCCCGAGTTTGACGATATCGACGGACAACCAGTGAATGCCGTGCACGGCTTCACGCGTTTCGTGCTGGACTTCGTCGAAAAAGTGAAACCGCAGCGATGCGCTTTTGCGTTCGATGTTTCGCTGGAAAGCAATTATCGAAACGAGCTGTATCCCGCCTACAAGGCCAATCGCGATCCGGCGCCGGAAGAATTGAAACGGCAATTCTCGTATTGCCAGGAAGTCTGTACCGCGCTTGGTTTTCCGGTACTGGTGCATGGTCGCTATGAAGCCGATGATTTGATCGGCACCGCTGCGAAGTTGTGTCGCGAAGCGGGACAAAACATCACGATAATTTCGGCCGACAAGGATTTGTCGCAGTTGCTCGACACCGGCGATTCACAATGGGATTTCACGCGCAACGATCGTTGGCATTGCGAAGGCGTAAAAGCACGTTATGGCGTGCATGCACACCAAATCGCCGATTTTCTCGGGCTTACCGGAGATGCCGTTGAC
>JAKQKT010000375.1 GCA_029560515.1 Pseudomonadota bacterium | reverse complement strand
TTGTTGCCGAACACCGAACGGACGGCTTCCAGTTCGGTTACATCACCCAATGGTGTCGAAGTGCCGTGGGTATTCAGATAATCGATAGGCTTGTTGATATTGTTCATCGCCATTTGCATGCAGCGAACGGCGCCTTCGCCGGACGGCGCGACCATGTCGGCACCGTCGGAAGTCACGCCGTAACCGATCAGCTCGGCATATATTTTTGCGCCGCGCGCTTTCGCATGTTCATATTCTTCGAGTACGAGAATTCCGCCACCGCCGGCGATAACAAAACCGTCGCGATCGGCATCGTAAGGACGTGATGCCGATTGCGGGGTTTCGTTGAACTTGGTGGACAGCGCGCCCATTGCATCGAACTGGCAGGTCATCGCCCAATGAATTTCTTCGCCGCCACCGGCAAACATGATGTCTTGCTGGCCATGGCGAATTAAATCGGCGGAGGCACCGATGCAATGCGCCGATGTCGCACAAGCGGCGCCGAGCGAATAGCTGACACCCTTGATTGCGTAAGCCGTCGCGAGCGCGGCGGAAACCGTCGAACACATCGTGCGCGGCACCATGTAGGGTCCGATTTTCCGAACGCCGCGATTGCGCATCAAGTCGCCGGTTTCCACCTGCCATTGCGCCGAGGCACCGCCGGAACCGGCGATCACGCCGGTGCGAACCTGGCTGACCAATTCTGGCGTCAATCCGGCATCGGCAATCGCATTCCGCATCGCAACGCAGGTGTAAGCCGCGGCATCGCCCATGAAGCGTTTTTGCTTGCGATCAATTTCGGCATCGAGATCGATTTGAGGAATGCCGGCGACCTGGCTGCGCAATCCCATTTCAGCATAGTCGGGACGAAAGCTGATTCCGGATTTCCCGTTACGCAGCGAATGCGAAACGCCATCAAGATCATTGCCAAGACAGGACACGATGCCCATGCCAGTGACCACGACACGGCGCATCAGAAACTCTCCGTCGAACTAAACAAGCCAACACGCAAGTCTTTTGCGACATAAATTTCGCGACCGTCGACCGACATGCAGGCATCGGCAATCACGAGTTTCAGTTTGCCGCGAATCACGCGGGCGATATCGATCGTGTAGCTGACCAGTTTTGCGGTCGGTAATACCTGCCCGGTAAATTTTATTTCGCCTGCACCGAGTGCGCGACCGCGACCCAGTTCACCGAGCCAGGGCAGGAAAAAACCAGCCAACTGCCACATCGCATCCAGCCCAAGACAGCCGGGCATCACCGGATCATCGGTGAAATGGCATTGGAAGAACCAGAGGTCGGGACGGATATCGAGTTCGGCGGTGATCACGCCTTTGCCGTATTTTCCGCCTTCGGTGGAGATATGGGTGATGCGATCAAACATCAGCATCGGATCGGAAGGA
>JAKQKT010000350.1 GCA_029560515.1 Pseudomonadota bacterium | reverse complement strand
AGTACGGAACGCAAGGAAATTCTCGATGCCCTGCGTGTCGTGATCAGGAAAATGTCCGGGCTGGAAGTGGTTTTCGTGGTGCCTTATCTCAAGGTCAATCAGAATTGGGCCTGGGTTGAGGCCGAACCGCAATCGGCTGATGGCAAACAGCACTACGAAACCCTGACCGGGCTATTGAACCGGAAGAACGGTCGCTGGATCTATGTCGAAGGCCCGCCCGAATTCGCCGTTTGCGAGGAAGACCCGGATTGCATCGATACCGCGCGTTATTTCAAAAAACTGTCGCGAAAATATCCCGGTGCAGCTCCGGATATCTTCCCGAAATAATGCCCATCAGGAACGGAGGCCGACACCCTTGGTGAGTAAACGCAAACCAAGCCAGCCGAGCGCGAGTACAAAGAAAAGCATCACGCCGAATGAGGTCCATAGAGGCAAATCACTGGCTTGATCGCCAAGCAAGCCATAGCGAAATGCATTGACCATATAAAAAATGGGGTTGGCATGGGTGGCGTTCTGCGCCCACTCGGGCAACACGCGCACCGAGTAAAATACTCCGCCCAGATAAGTTAGTGGCGTCAGGATAAAGGTCGGGATGATCGCGATGTCATCGAATTTTTTCGCGTATACGGCGTTGACGAAACCGGCCAATGAAAAAATGGTGGCGCCGAGTAGCACGGTGCTGATCATCACGAATGGATGCGGAACGCGGACATGGGTGAAGCACATCGCAATGGCCAGAACAATAATGCCCACCATCAAGCCACGCAAAACACCTCCGGCTACATAACCCAACAGAATTACCCAGTTCGGCATTGGCGAGACCAATAATTCCTCGACATGGCGGCCAAACTTCGCACCGAAAAAACTGGAACTGATATTGCCGTAAGCATTCTGGATCACCGCCATCATCACCAGACCTGGCACGATGAAATCCATGTAATCAATGCCGCCCATATTGCCGATGCGCGAACCGATCAGTTTTCCGAAAATCAGGAAGTACAGCGTCATCGTGATGGCCGGTGGCACCAGGGTTTGTCCCCAGATACGCAGGATACGCATCACTTCCCGGCGGGCAATGGTTTTCAGGGCAACAATATTCGGGTTTGACATGGGGTTAATCCAGCTCGTTAGAGCTTAAAAAATAAAGGATGCAATCTCAGGCAGCTTTGCTGGTATCGCCGGTCAGTTTCACGAACAATTCTTCCAGGCGGTTTACCTTGTTGCGCATCGAGCGCACCTGGATTCCGGCCTGATTGAGTTGACTGAAAATATGGTTCAAATCCATGGCGCGCGGCTTTTCGATGTCCAGCGTGTGATCATCGGTCGCATGGATGCTGACTTTATCGATCTGCGGAAGATTCGCCGGCAAAACGCCTTCGATATCCAGCAGAAAACCTTCGACATCGAGTTTGGCCAATAATGTTTTCATCGGGCCCTGTTCGATGATTTTGCCTTTATCGATAATCGCCAGATTGCGGCAAAGGTTTTCTGCTTCTTCCAGATAATGCGTGGTCAGGATAACGGTGGTGCCGGCCTGATTCGCTTCGCGCAGGGTTTTCCACATGCCACGGCGAATTTCAATATCAACGCCGGCGGTGGGTTCATCGAGAATCAGCAGTCTGGGTTGCGTCATCATCGCGCGGGCAATCATCAGGCGCCGTTTCATGCCACCGGACAAAGTACGCGACATCATGTGCGCCTTGTCCCAGAGTTGTGCACGCTTGAGTTCTTCTTCTGCCCGCAGGATCGCGGTCTTGCGATCCATGCCGTAAAACCCGGCGTAATTCACACAGATATCGAAGGGTTTTTCGAACATGTTGAAATTGATTTCCTGCGGCACCAGACCGATTTGCCGCATGGCTTCACTTCGCTGTTTTTGCAAATTGATGCCAAAAACATTGACTTCGCCGCTGCTGGAATTCACCAGGGAACTGACCACGCCAATCAGGGTGGACTTACCGGCACCATTCGGCCCCAGCAAGGCAAAAAAATCACCCGGTTGAACCGATAGTGAAACGCCTTTGAGCGCTTCAACGCCGTTTTCGTAGGTTTTTCTCAGCGCACTGATCTCGATGGCTGGCTGATTCTGCATAGTGTTCTCCTGGTCTCCACAACGCGCGACCTGATTGCCTAGTATAATCGCGTTCCTCCTTTAACCGTTGGTCCGCGCCTGATGGCCGCACATTTTCCGCTCAAATTAATCGGTAGCCGCATGCTGGCGCCCACGGTTCGTCATCTGAGTTTTGTCCGCGATGATGGCCTGCCTCTGGATTTCATTCCCGGTCAATTTATCCAGGTACATTTCAATTACCCGGACGGCAGCGCGACAAAACGCAGCTATTCCGTTGCTACCCTGCATAACCACGCAATGGGCCCGGGCGATGCTTTGGATATCGCCGTCAGCTTTGTTCCCGGCGGCGCGGCATCGGCCTTGTTCGAAGCACTGGATGAAGGCCAGCAAATTGAATGCAGCGGACCCTATGGCCGTTTCTGCCTGATGGCCAACGACAGCAACAAACGCTATCTGTTGATAGGCACCGGTACCGGCGTAACGCCTTATCGCGCGATGTTGCCGGAATTGGCTCGCCTGATGAAAGAACGCTCGGTCGAAGTGGTTTTGTTGTTTGGCGCCAGGACGCCGGAAGAACTGATTTACGGTGACGATTTTTATGCCTTCGCCGAGCAACACCCGAACTTCCGTTTCATCCCCTGCTTTTCACGCGGTCTGCCGGAAAACCCACATGCCGATGTGCGCAGCGGCTATGTGCAGGAAGCCCTGACCGAGCTGTCACCAAACGCCGAAGGGGACGTCGCCTATCTTTGCGGCAACCCGAATATGGTCGATGTGAATTTCGAAGTATTGAAAAACCTGGGTTTGCCGATCCCGCATATCCGCCGGGAAAAGTACGTCAGCTCCAAATAATCCGGTTTACAGCTTGTAAAGGACGCTTGACAAGCAAAATAAAGCCGTGCATCCTGATGTCAAGCAAACTTGACACAGAAAAATGAACCCCTCGTCCGCCTCCCGCACAAAGTCCATGACGATTTCGTCTTTTGCATTTACCGCGAGCGTCCTGGCTTGCTGGTATGTACTGGCCGACATCGTGCCGGCATCCTCGACGTTGTTGCGGACCATCGTCACTTTGATCCCGGTCATTCCCCTGGTTTTCCTCTTCCGCGCCGCGATCGGCCTTCTATACAACCGTGATGGAAAGGAAGCCGGCGGTGAAAGAGCGTTACAGGATCAACTTGCAGAAGTGCAACGAGTGGCCAGCGATAATGTCGCTCGCCTGTTGCATCCGGGCGCCCACGCCGGTAAACACATGAGGCCGGCGCACCGGAGATACATGCGGACGTTCGTTCCCGCGATGATCGGTTACGTACTGGTGTTGTTCGCATCGATCCTGCTTCTGAAGAAAATCGGGTCAGACGGCTCGATCGTCCTGAGAGCTATGCTTTCACTCGCGCCGGTGGTACCCATCATTTTTGTCTGCAAAGCACTGATTCAATTCCTGCGGGATTGCGACGAGCTCGAGCGCCAGATCGAACTGGAATCGATCGCACTCTCATGCCTGTTCACCGGCTTGATTTTTCTGTGTCTCGGTTTTCTCGCCAGTGCAGAATTAATTTATCTCGATGGCGCGCTGGTAGCCATCTGGGTGTTTCCGGCCCTATGTGGCCTATACGGCGTGACCAAGTGCATTGCCAATTGGCGCTACCGATGAAAAGCCGGGTCCGTGAACTGCGCGAAAAGCAGGGCTGGTCGCAGGGCGAACTTGCCGACTTGCTGGATGTTTCCCGGCAGACGGTCAATGCGATTGAAACCGAAAAATACGATCCCAGCTTGCCACTGGCATTCAAGATTGCCCGTTTATTCAATATGCGAATTGAAACCATTTTTCTCGAAGGATAATGTCATGTTGTTGATATCTGCCAAACAAGGTGTTGGTTTATTGATTCTGGGCAGCGCCCTGCTCGCCAACTCGGCCGAAGCGCGCAAACTGGGTGAACTGGATTTCCACGCCTGTTCGCTGCCGGTGCCGCAAACGTCGATCACGGTATCGGCACAATGCGGCATGTTGAAAGTGCCGGAGAATCCGGCACAGCCCAAAGGCCGGCAAATCGCACTTGCGCTGGCCTGGATTCCGGCGAAAGGCGAAGCAGAAGCCGACCCCGTTTTCATGATCGCCGGAGGTCCTGGACAGTCTGCACTGGAAAGCTATCCGTCGCTGCATCCGGTTTTCAATGACGTGATCAAGAAACGGAATATCGTGCTGGTGGACCAGCGCGGCACCGGAAAATCCAACGCACTCGTTTGCAAAGATGCTGAAGGCAAAAGCGGTATCGGCGAAAATGAAATCATTGCCAAGGTCGATCTGGACAAAGCGAGATTGTTTGCCCGGAACTGTGCGGCTGATGTCGGCAAGCGCGCCGATACCCGTTTCTATTCAACCGGCTATGCCATCGGCGATCTGGATCTGGTCCGCGCGAAAATCGGTGCCGAAAAAATAAACCTGTACGGCATTTCCTACGGCACCCGCGTCGCCCAGCAATATGCCAAGCGTTATCCGCAACACACGCGGGCCGTCGTACTGGATGGCGTGGTGCCGAACTCGCTGGTACTCGGGGCGGAACATGCGGTGAATCTCGAGAACGCATTGAATTTGCATTTCGCACGCTGCACGGCCGACAAGGTCTGTCGCGAACATTTCGGCAACCCGCGTCTGAAACTCGATGCCCTGCGCGCACGTTTGGAAAAGGCGCCGATGATGGTCAATTACAATGATCCGATGAGTGGTGTCGCCAGGCAGGACAAGCTGGATCTCGGCAGCATGTCGACCGTGGCCAGAATGTATGCCTATTCGCCGCTGACGGCATCGATGCTGCCGCTATTACTGACGCAGGCTTCGGAAGGCAATGCTGGTCCGCTACTGGCACAGGCGCAGATGATGAACCAGAGCATGGGCGATGCCATTAACGAAGGCATGCAATTGTCGGTTATATGCAGCGAAGACGCCGACGAACTCACGACCGATCCGGCCACCGCAAAAACGATCATCGGCAACAGCATGATCGATTTCATCAAGGCGCAATGTTCCGTCTGGCCGCATTCAAAACGCGCGGCCGATTTTCGCGAACCCTTGAAAGGCAATGTCCCGGTGCTTTTATTATCCGGCGAATTCGATCCGGTCACACCGCCGCGCTACGGCGATGCGGTCGTGAAATTCCTGCCCAACGGCAGGCATATCGTGGTCAAGGGCCAGGGACACAATGTGATGCCGGTCGGCTGCGGTCCGAAAATATTTGCCCGTTTCATCGACAGCGCCGATGCAAAAAATCTCGATACCAAATGTCTGGATACTTTGGCTTACGTGCCGCCGTTTATCGGCTTCTATGGCTGGGAACCGTGAATGCTTCGAATGCTCGAATCGATTGCTCCGTCGGCCGTTCAAATTATTTCAAAGAGAACTGCTCATGATTGAAGTTCAGGATCTGCATAAAAGTTTCAAGACCAAAACCGGTATTGTGCATGCCGTGCAAGGCGTGAGCTTCACCGCCCATGATGGCGAAATTACCGGTTTGCTTGGCCCCAATGGTGCTGGCAAAACCACGACCTTGCGCATGTTGTATACCTTGATGAATCCCGACAAGGGCAATGTCAAGGTCGATGGTTTCGACAGCATCAAGGAAGCGGAAAATGTTCGTCGTCGTCTCGGCGTATTGCCGGATGCCCGCGGCGTTTACAAGCGATTGACGGCACGCGAAAACATCCAGTATTTCGGCGAGCTGCACGGCATGACGATGAAAGAAATTGCGGAGCGAACCCATGCCTTGTCCGATGCACTGGGAATGGAAGATGTACTTGACCGGCAAGCCGAAGGTTTTTCACAAGGCCAACGCACCAAGACGGCGATCGCCCGTGCCCTGATCCACGATCCGAAAAACGTGATCCTCGATGAACCCACCAATGGCCTGGACGTGATGACAACACGCGGGCTGCGTGAATTTCTGAAGCAACTAAAGGCCGAAGGACGTTGCGTCATTTTTTCCAGCCACATCATGCAGGAGGTGGCTGCCTTGTGCGACCGCATCGTGATCATTTCGAAAGGACGCGTAATGGCACAGGGAACCGCGGATGAATTACGCGAGCAGTTTGGCGAACAGAATCTGGAAGATGCCTTTGTAAAAGCGATTGGTACCGAAGAGGGTTTGCACGCATGAGCGCAATGATCACCGTTTTCAAGAAGGAATTGCGCGACATGTTTCGTGACCGTCGCACGGTCATGATCTCGCTGGTAGTCGGCACGCTGCTCGGGCCGGTATTGATGTTCGGCATGATCAAGTTGATGGCCAATCGCGTCAGCACGCAAATGGAAAAACCGCTTACCCTGCCAGTCGCCGGTGCGGAAAATGCGCCGAACCTGATCAACTGGTTGAAAGGTCAGAACATCATCATCAAGCCGGCACCTAAAGACATTGATGCCGCCATCGCCAACCAGAGCGAAGATGTCGTAATGCGGATCGGTCCGGAGTTCGGCACGCAATGGCGTAAAAGTCTACCCGCGGAAATCGAACTGATCCACGACAGCACGCGCCAGGATGCGGACATCCCGGTCGAACGCATCGAGAACCTGCTCGAGAATTATGGCAAAACCGTCGGTACGCTCCGCTTGCTGGCGCGAGGCGTAAGCCCGACCGCGATTCAATCCCTGCAAATCGCCCATCGTGATTTGGCAACTCCGCAAAGTCGCGCCGGACAGGTATTGAGCTTTCTTCCGTATCTGTTGATTCTTACCGCCTTTCTCGGCGGCGCCTATTTGATCATTGATGTCACGGCCGGTGAGCGCGAGCGTCAATCGCTGGAACCCTTGCTGGCAACGCCGGCCTCGCGTACCGCGATCATGAGCGGGAAAATTCTCGCGGCATGCGCATTCGGCATGATGAGTCTGGTCATCAGCCTGATGGCATTCAAAATCTGCTTCCTGTTCTCCAGCGGTCTTGGCGTAAAAGTCGAACTCCTGATGGGCACGATTTCATTATTGCTGGTCGTGCTGATTCCGATACTGCTGGTCGGCGCCTGCCTGCTCACGCTGATTGCCGCCAGCGTGAAAAGCGTCAAGGAAGCACAAAGCTACATGAGTGTGTTGATGATGCTGCCTTTGCTGCCAACGATTATCCTGATGGTGAATCCGGTCAAGAACCAGCTCTGGATGTTCGCCGTGCCATTTCTTTCGCAAAATCAGATGATTCTGAAACTGGTTCGCGGCGAAACCATCGGCAAGACAGAATGGGCCGTGTACCTGCTCGCCGGTTTTGGCCTGGCTGCCGTTCTCTGGGCAATCGCCGCACGCTTGTATCACCGCGAAAAACTGGCAATCAGCGCCTGATTTACTTTAGAAATTCACTTAAAAGGAACTACCATGGGTAGCGCATTCTGGGTTCGCCGATTTTTACTGGTGTTCGGCATCGTCTTTGCCGCGATCGTCGCTGCACATTTGCTGCGTGGTCATGAACTGGTTTATTCGTTGAAAGAAAGTGTTCTGTGGGCAATGATCTCGACGAATATTTTTATTACTTCGCGCATTTATCAATCACGGAGAGGCGTGCATTGTGCGTTGTGCAAGGACACGCCGGAAATGCAGAGCGGTAGTTAGACAGAATTGCTTTCAAAAAAAACCCGGCAATGCCGGGCTTTTTTTACGTTGTCGTTTGCATCAATTGAAATTGAAATTACGACGCACGGTACGTGGTTCGTCCAGTGGTTGGAACTGCCATTTGCGTACCGTGGTTTGAACGCCACGATCGAAAGTGCCGCGTGGATTGGATTTGATGACTTTCACATCCGATACGGAACCGTCACGGTTGACCAGAAACTCGACCTCGACACTGCCGGTAATGCCGCCACGAATGGCTTCCGCTGGGTAAGCCGGCTGTGGAGTGCTGATCGCCACCAAAGCACTGCTGGTTGACGGTGCAGGACGCACAGGGGCTGAAACGGGTGGCGGATTATTGGCCGGTGCCGAAACGACCGGTGCCGGTGCTGTTACTACCGGTGCCGGTGCACGTGTTTCAGCCGCTGGTGCTGCGGTCGTTGTTGGAGCTGTTTTTACGGCAGCGGCTGCTTTCGCAGCATCGTCCAATGCTTTTTGTTTGGCGAGATCTGCCAGACGTTTTTCTTCTTCGGTGCGTTTCGCATCGTCCACCACGCGTTGGGCCGCATTGGCTTTTCCGGTGGAAATCGCTTCGGCAATACGTGGCAATGCCGGTGCCTGCGGGTCGGCGCGTTCTAGCAGGGCACGTAAACGTTCTGCTTCGACAAAATCATAACGACCGATGGCCTGTTCGGCGGCAATCACGGTGTATGGCATCAAATCCATCAAGGCGCTTTCGCTATTGGCATCGGGTTTGTCGCTTTTCTTCCGGAGTGCGAGGTAATACTCCATCGCGTTATCACCGGCGGGTGCATACAAACGCTGTTCACGGAAAGCGGTGGATGCGCGCTTGCGCAATTCTTCCACTGGCAAGGCGGCCAAGGCGGCTTCTGCGGCCTGGGCGGCCTGGGCGGCCTGGGCAATTTGCGCATCCGTTTGGGCGGCGGTATCCGTTGCTGCTTCCGTGGCGGGAGCCTCTTCCTTATTGCATGCAGTCAAACCCAAACCGAGGGCAATCAGCAGGGCACAGGGTAAAAGATGTTTCTTGGCGTTGATGGATGGGCTCATAGTGGTCACTTGGTCAGGGCTAGGTTTAAGGATAGCGGATTCTTCACATGCTCAGCACATTAAAGTTTGGCCTATTTGTCAAGTTTTTTCCGTATCGTGCATCACGGTATAACACGTTGGGCTTATTTGCCGATGCAAAAACTGGTAAAAATTTTACCCAATAGTGCGTCGGCGTCCATATGGCCGGTGATCTCCCCAAGCGCATGGTGGCTGTCTCGCAGCTCCTGGGCGGCCAACTCGCCTTGCTTGTAGCCCAGCTGTTCTTCCGCCAAACCCAGCGCAGCACTCGCCCGGATCAAGGCCTCGACATGCCGCGCCCGGGCACTGAAGCTTCCGGCGTCCAGTTCCTTCAAACCGGCGACTTCACGCAATTTTTCCGCCAGCTCGGCAAAGCCCAGCCCCAAGCGGGCAGAGAGCCATAGATGCCAGCCATCTTCCCGTAATTCCTGGGCGACCGGCCTGGCACTGAGATCACATTTATTGTGGAGCCACAGGATTTGCGGCACGCCTGCCAGACTTTCGCGCAAATCCCGAATGGACTCGTCGGCACTTCGATCATCGATCACTGCTAGCGCCAAATCCGCCTCGGCCAGTTCCCGATGCGCCCGTTTAATGCCTTCCCGTTCGACCACATCGTCGGTTTCGCGCAAGCCCGCAGTGTCGACCAGCGTAATCACCACCCCATCCAGAGTGATGGACTCGCGCAAGACATCGCGCGTAGTGCCGGCGATATCAGTCACGATCGCACGCTCTTCGCCGGCCAGTCGGTTCAACAATGAAGATTTGCCGACATTCGGTGCACCCGCTATCACCACATGTACGCCATCCAGCAAACGTTTCCCGCGTTCGGCTTCTTCCAGCAACACCGCCATATCGTGTCTGACCCGCTGCAGTCTGGACTGCAATTCCGGCGCGGCCAGAAAATCGATTTCTTCTTCGGGAAAATCCAGTGCTGCTTCGATATAAACCCGCAATTGCACCAATCCCTGCTCCACTTCGTGCACGCGTTTTGAGAACTCGCCATCGAGCGATCTACGCGCCGCGCGCGCGGCCGCTTCACTTCCGGCAGAGATCAAATCGGCGACCGCTTCGGCCTGCGCCAGGTCAAGTTTTTCGTTCAGGAAGGCGCGCTCGGTAAATTCACCCGGCCTCGCCTGTCTTGCTCCGAGTGCCATGCAACGCTTTTGCAATTGCATCAACAAATACGGGTTGCCGTGCGCCTGCAGTTCCACCACATCTTCGCCGGTATAGGAATGTGGTCCGGCAAAAAAAATCGCTACGCCATCATCAATCACTTCCTTTTCTTCATCA
>JAKQKT010000327.1 GCA_029560515.1 Pseudomonadota bacterium | reverse complement strand
GAGGTCACGTAATTTCCAAAAACAAACGTCGAATCGCCGGGGCAGATTTGCCGGAATTCCTGTGTGTTTGGCGGCGCAGGAAAAAGGCTTACAGTGACGGTATGCGTTGAATCGCAGCCGTTTATATTGGAAAATGTTTGCAGGAAAACGCCCGCCGAAGTCACGTGATTTCCAAAAACAAGTATCGAGTCGCCCGGGCAAATCTGCCGGAATTCCTGCGTGTTTGGCGTCGCAGGAAAAAGACTGACCGTGACGATATGCGTTGAATCGCAGCCATTTGCATTGGAATTCGTTTGCTGAAAAATGCCCGCCACGGTTACGTAATTTCCAAAAACAAGGGTCGAATCGCCGGGGCAAATCTGCCGGAATTCCTGCGTGTTTGGCGTCGCAGGAAAAAGGCTGACGGTGACGGTATGCGTTGAATCGCACCCGTTTACATCGGAAAATACTTGCTGAAAAACGCCGGCCGAGTTCACGTAATTTCCAAACACCAGCGTCGAATCACCCGGACAAATCTGCCGCGTTTCGGCGCCTGCTCCGGTCTGCCAGGCGCTTACCTGTACGATGATTATAGAGTCGCACCCATCAACAGAAACGTACGCAAAAGTGTGGCTGCTGTCGGCCGGAACAGGCACTCCGTCAAACGTGTAGGATTCACCCGGGCACACTTTCGCCTGAATCGTTTGCGTCGTTGCGCCGGAAACAACGCGCACGGTATCCCTGCGGACGTTGTGGCAATTGTCGGTCGCTTCCAGCCAGTAAATGCCGGGCATGGTGGCCGTGAACGTGGGGCCCGTCGAGCCATCCTGCCACAAATAAGTGGAAAAACCGTTGCTGGTGATGAGCGTATGGCCGCCCGGCGGGCACCCGGAACGGTCGGGGCCGAGGTTGAGCACCGGCGGCGGATACAGGTTGAAATGGATGGTATTATTCTGGTATTCGCATTCCTGGGTGGGAAAAGTAAAATCGCCGGGCAAGGGAATGTCCGTATTTCCGGCATCATTTGCCAGCAGGTAAAAGGTAACGGGCGCAAAGGGCAGGTTGGCCGTAAAGATCATGCAACTATCGGTCATCAACGGCGTAGTACGTGCTACAAACGTACCGCCCCGAATGGCATTTCCCGAAAAAGGATTCCCGAACCGGTACCAGGTAATAAACAGACTGTCTTTGAACGGAATGCTGCCTTCGTTGCAAATGCGCAGCGTAATGGTAAAAGTCGGGCCATGGCATTCGTTGCCGATCAGTTCCATATGCAGGTCGGGGGTAGGCAGGTACGCCTCGTCGGCTCTGCCGTATTTCGGCGCCTGGAACGAAAAATTGTTCATCGGCCGCTTTCCGCTGCCTGCTGCGGGCATTTCCAGGTGCCCTGGTTGCTGCACGATCGGGACGGTGAGGTCGTCTTCAATATGCACCACACTGTATGCATACTGATTCCAGATGTCTCTGGCAGGCATCCAGGAACGGTTATTCTGACCGTTGGACCCGAATACGTGCAATAAACCGAAGTTGGGGTTCCCTTGCGAGCTGACATCACTAATACTTGTCACAATGATTTCCGCCTGATCGTCACCATCTACATCCGCAATGACAGGAAATTCAAAGCCTGTCACCGGATTTATACTCATTTTGCTCAGGTTGCGGTCGGTTCCCACACCCGGCGGAAAGGGCATGCCACCGCCATACAGTATGCGCAGATCTGATTCATCCTTGAAAACCAGTTCCTGCACGCCGTTGTGATCGAAATCAAAACTGCTCAAACCGCCATAACCAAGAAGGTCGTCGGTCGGCAGGGTCCACCAGAGCGGGGCGGCCGGGTTGGCGGCGGCGGCATGCAGGTTGAAGCAGCCTAGCCATGTATTATTGGCGTTCAGGATCTCCGGCCAGTCCTGGGCATATCCAAGTTCCGTGTCGTCGTACACATTGGCAACGGCAAACACGCCAGGCACGTCGCCGGGCGAAGG
>JAKQKT010000321.1 GCA_029560515.1 Pseudomonadota bacterium | reverse complement strand
TGAATTCATGACCGTGGAACACCTGCTGCTAGCCTTGCTGGAAAATCCGTCCGCGATGACCGTGCTGAATGCCTGTGGTGTTGATCAAAACAAACTGCTCGAAGGCCTGAAGCAAGTCATTGTCGACAGCGTGCCGGTATTACCGGCTGAAGACGCACGCGACACCCAGCCAACACTCGGTTTTCAGCGCGTTTTGCAACGTGCGGTTTACCATGTGCAATCCTCAGGGAAAAAAGAAGTCACCGGTGCGAATGTGCTGGTCGCCATTTCTGGCGAAAAAGATTCGCATGCCGTTTATCTGCTGCAACAACAAGATATTACCCGTCTTGATATCGTCAATTTCCTGTCACATGGCATTTCCAAAATTCAGGATTCCAGCGAAGACAAGAATTCCTCCGAAGCCAAGAACGATGGCGAGCCGGGTGATGAACCGAAAGGCAATCCGCTGCAGGAATTCGCCAGTAATCTGAATGATCTGGCCCGTGAAGGCAAAATCGATCCATTGATCGGTCGTGAAGACGAAGTTGAACGCACTATTCAAGTTCTTTGCCGCCGCCGCAAAAACAATCCGCTCTATGTCGGTGAATCCGGCGTGGGTAAAACGGCATTGGCCGAAGGTCTGGCCTGGCGCATTGTCGAAGGCAATGTTCCTGAAGTGCTGCACGATGCGATTATCTACTCGCTGGATCTCGGCGCTTTGGTCGCCGGCACCAAATATCGCGGCGATTTCGAGAAACGCCTGAAAGGCGTTTTGGCGCAATTGAAAAAAGAACCGCGTGCGATTTTGTTCATTGATGAAATCCATACCATTATCGGTGCCGGTTCGGCGTCCGGTGGCACCATGGATGCATCGAATCTGATCAAACCCGTTCTGCAAAACGGCGAACTGCGTTGCATCGGTTCGACCACGTTCCAGGAATACCGTGGCGTGTTCGAGAAAGACCGTGCCTTGGCACGTCGCTTCCAGAAGATCGATGTGGTGGAGCCGTCCGTGGCAGAATCCGTCGCGATTCTGCATGGCCTGAAATCGCGTTTTGAGAAGCATCACGAAGTGGAATACACCTCGGAAGCACTGCAGGCGGCAGTCGATTTGTCGGTGAAACACATTGCCGATCGATTGCTGCCGGACAAAGCCATCGACGTGATCGACGAAGCCGGTGCACGTCAGCGCCTGCGGACTCCCGATCAACGCAAGAACATCATCGATGTCGAAGAAGTTGAAATCATCATCGCGAAGATGGCCCGCATACCTGCCAAGCAAGTGTCGGCATCTGACAAAGATGTGCTGCGCAACCTCGAACGCAATCTGAAGATGGTTATCTTTGGTCAGGACCCGGCAATTGAAACGCTGGTCTCCGCGATCAAGATGGCCCGTTCCGGCCTCGCTAATCCCGACAAGCCAATCGGCAACTTCCTGTTCGCCGGCCCGACCGGTGTCGGTAAAACCGAAGTCACCAAGCAATTGGCGATGCAGCTCGGTATAGAGCTGGTGCGTTTCGACATGTCGGAATATATGGAAGCGCATTCGGTCAGCCGTTTGATGGGCGCACCTCCGGGCTATGTCGGTTTCGACCAGGGCGGCTTACTGACCGAAAAAATCGTGAAGACGCCACATTGCGTACTGTTGCTGGACGAAATCGAAAAAGCCCATCCGGATGTCTACAACGTGTTGTTGCAGATCATGGACCGCGGCGTATTGACCGACACCAATGGTCGTGAAGCGAACTTCAAAAACGTTATCGTCGTCATGACAACCAATGCCGGTGCCGCACTTGCTGCCCGCCGTACCATGGGTTTCGTGGAACAAAACCACGCTACCGATGCGATGGAAACCATCCGGAAAGCCTTTACGCCGGAATTCCGCAATCGTCTCGATGCGATCGTGCAGTTCCAGGGCCTCGGCTTTGATCATGTGCTGCGCGTGGTAGACAAGTTCCTTATCGAGCTTGAAGCGCAACTGCATGACAAACACGTCACGATTTCGGCAACACCGGAAGCACGTCAATGGTTGGCGGAAAACGGTTTCGATGCACAAATGGGTGCACGCCCGATGGCTCGTTTGTTGCAAGACAAGATCAAGCGTCCTTTGGCCGACGAATTGCTGTTCGGTAAGTTGTCGAATGGTGGTCGCGTTACCGTGATGGTCGAAAACGGTGAACTGAAAATCGATACGCAGGCCGAGCCGGAAAAATTATTGCCGGCCACGGTTGATTAATTTTCAGTTACTGTGAACAATCAGGGCCGCTCCAAGCGGCCCTTTTTTTTAACTGGACAGGCGGTAATGAAAAAAACTTTACTCGGCGTTTCAGTAATAGTGGTGTTTATTGCGGCCTATTTTCTTGGCAAGCATGACAATTCCGCAGCGTCAGCACAGCAGGAGATCCCCGAATTGCCTGAAACGGGTCTCGATGGCAATAAGGCTACCAAAGGTACGTCCGTACTGAAGTTTGGCGTATTCAATCCGAAAACATCGGCAAAAATTGGCCAACCCCTGCCTCCGGCCAACTTGCCGCTAGCAAAAATCTATAGCGAACTGCAGCAGCGAGCCGACGATGGTAATGGACAGGCTGCATGCCGTCTCGCCATTGAGCTGATTCGATGCAGACACTTTAATGCCCGAGCCAAATATTTGATAACGGATCCGTCCGATCATAAGCAGGAAGGCAATAACACGTTAAATGATCAATTATTGAGCGAGAATAGCCAAGACGAGGAACGCTTAAGCATTCTGGAAAGAACCAAAAGTTGTGAAAATATTTCCGACGAACAATATAAGCAAATATTCAAATATCTTCGCCAAGGAGCCTATGCAGCAGAACCTGATGCTCTAATTCCCTATATTTCGGGTGATGGCCTGGCAACGGATTTCTCGCGTATACGCAGTCATGACTTTGATGTGTGGCGTTCCGAGGCATTGCCACTGGCGCAGTCCGCCATGCGTATGGGAGATCCTGCATCGGTTCTTCTGCTTGCCAGCGCCTATCAAGAAGATAACGATTTTTTTTCCGGCATGGTAAGCAATGACCCGTTCCAGGCCGAGATAATGAGCCAACTTCACTCCAGGCTATTCGCAATCCCCACGTCGGTACGTACCAATCAACTTACCGCCGAACAAAATCGAACGGCTGCAAATGAGGCCGAGCAACTATTCCAGCAGCGTTTTCGAGGACAAACTGTCCCGCGAGGCCTTTCTGTTAATCCGGTAACACGTTTTACGTCGCCCAAGAAAGACGACAGAGCCCCGTGCGAACATTGATAATCAGAAAAACGCAAACAAAAACGGCAGCCTGGGCTGCCGTTTTTTTGTTGTCGCGGCTTCCGCCGCTCCTACTTCATACGATAAGTAATTCGACCCTTGGTCAAATCGTACGGCGTCATCTCCACTTTCACTTTGTCGCCGGTAAGAATACGAATGTAATTCTTGCGCATGCGGCCGGAAATATGGGCGGTGATGGTATGGCCATTCTCGAGTTTTACCCGGAAGGTGGTGTTAGGCAGGGTATCCATCACCGTGCCTTCAAATTCTATGGAATCGTCTTTTGACATGCTTTAAATATCAGGGGCAGGAGTGCCACGAAGTCGCGAATAATGCCACGGATAGCGCTTTCTTGCAAAGAAACCGTTAAGCCAGGCATTCGATGGCGGCAAATGGCGCTATCCGGCCACTCCAGAGTCCCGGTACTTCGGCCATGTCGGATAAACGCGCAACCTCCGGGATGAATTCGCGGCGCTCCATGAACTCCGCTCCCATGAACTGGAGGTGCGGATTTTCGACCTGGGCATCAAGTAATGGCCAGCCCCAGGCAAGAAGAATTTTGCCCAATGCGGCCAGCGCTACTTTGGATGCGCCGCTTTCCAGACTAAACATGCTTTCGCCGAAAAACATTCGCCCGATCGCAACGCCATAAATGCCACCAATCAGCTTTTCACCCGAAAAGACTTCAATGCTGTGGGCATGGCCTTGCTGATGAAGATGACAGTAAGCCTCGATCATTTCCGGATGAATCCAGGTGCCACGCTGTCCTTCACGCGGCACAACGGCGCAATATTGGATGACTTGCCTGAATGCTGTATCGACCCGGATTTGCCAGGATGATTTTTTCAGCTGTCGTCTGAATTTCTGCGAAAGATGAATCGCATCGGTTTTGAATACCATGCGCGGGTCAGGACTCCACCACAAGATCGGCTGACCTTCGGAGAACCACGGAAAAATACCGCTTCGATATGCGTTCAATAATCGTGCTTCGGATAAATCACCACCCGCTGCCAGCAAGCCATCCGGCTCCCGCAATGCAAGTCGCACATCCGGAAACGGTGCGTTTTCATCCTTGCTTAACCAGCTCAATTCAATCGACATGACGGTACGGACTATGCTCGAGAACTTGATTGCGATAATTCAGAATATGTTGGCGTTCCTCGTCACACCAAGGTCTTAAGGCATCGGCAAAGGCTTTCTCGGCCATGAAGTGGCGACTGTAGGTAAGGACAGGCATAAAGCCGCGGGCAATTTTGTGCTCGCCCTGGGCTCCGGGTTCAAAGCAAGTCAATCCCTCACGTAAACAATATTCGATGCCCTGGTAGTAGCAGGTTTCAAAATGCAGTCCGGCGATATTTTCGGAAGCGCCCCAATAGCGGCCGTATAAAGTGGTGTCGCTTCGTAGGCAATATGCGCCTGCTATGGTTTTGCCATCCTTCTCAGCCAGAAACATGACAACGCTTTCAGGCATCACCCTGTTTAAATAACGGAAAAACTCCAGGGTCAGCGCAGGATGGTTGCCTTTCTCAAGCTGAGTCGAGCAATAAAAAGCATACATGGCGGAAATATCTTCATCAACGGCGTTTTGACCGGTGACACAACGAAGAGTGACGCCGGCTTTGGCAACCTGATTTCTTTCCTGTTGAATGTTTTTTCGCTTCTTGCGGTTTAATGCTGCCAAAAAATCATCAAAACATTGCCAGTCCGGATTGCTTGCCCAGTGAAATTGGACATCACATCTTTTGAGCCATTGGTCCGGCAGTTCAAATGCCTCGGATTCCGGCAGGAAGTTGATGTGCACCGAAGACAGATTTTCATCCAGAGCTTTTTGTTCGAGCGCGAGGATCAACTTTTCGCGCGTGCTTGCATCTTTTGCCAGTAGGCGCGGCCCGGTGACAGGCGTGTAGGGCACTGCGACGACCAGTTTCGGGTAGTAATCACGCCCGGTCCTTGCGTAGGCATGGGCCCAGGCATGGTCGAATACGAACTCGCCATGCGAATTATTTTTGATATAGGCCGGTGCTGCAGCAATCAAATCATCACCGTCAAACAAGGTGATAGGTGACGATTCCCAGCCCCAGCGTGCCCGGAGGCACTGGTGTTCTTCCAGGCCGGACAAAAACGCATGCGACAGAAATGGATGTTGACTGCCATGCAAGGTATTCCAGCTTGCAGGAGAAATATCGGAAACCGTTTGCCGCTTTTTAATGTTTGGCATCGCTGAAGTTTAGCGTACCTGTCTGTTGTGGGAGCTGCTTTAGTAGCGATTAAATACTTCTGTCTTCGGAAATATCAATCGAGGCATTTAGCTCTTATCGCTGCTGCTTTTAACAGACGCATGTCTGGTCAAGCAGCTCCCACATGGTTTCTTTAGTGTTCTTTATCGAGAAACTTCTCTGCATCCAGTGCCGCCATGCAGCCAAATCCGGCGGAGGTAATTGCCTGGCGATAAACCTGGTCGGCAACGTCACCTGCAGCGAATACGCCGGGTACGCTGGTTGCCGTTGCGCCGCCTTCGAGGCCGGATTTGATCGTGATGTAACCATTGCGCATCGCCAGTTGTTGCTCGAACAAGCTGGTGTTTGGCGTATGGCCGATAGCGACAAAGAAGCCCTGAACATCGATTTCGCGAGTGCTGTTGTCGTTTACGCTACGAATGCGCATGCCGGTAACGCCGGAATCATCGCCGAGCACTTCATCGACACTGTGATTCCAGATAATTTCAATCTTGCCGGCCTGAGCCTTGGCGAATAATTTATCCTGCAGGATTTTTTCCGAACGCAGTTTGTCACGGCGATGTACCAGATAAACCTTGCGGGCAATATTCGAAAGATACAGCGCTTCTTCAACTGCCGTGTTGCCGCCACCGATCACGGCGACGTCCTGGTCACGGAAGAAAAAACCATCGCAGGTTGCGCAGGCGGAAACACCCTTGCCCATGAATTTTTGTTCGGATTCGATGCCCAGATATTTCGCGCTGGCACCGGTGGTGATGATCAATGCATCGGCAGTGTACTCGCCATTGTCGCCTTTCAAGCGGAACGGACGATTCGACAAATCCGCGCTATGGATATGATCGAAAATCACTTCGGTTTCGAAGCGTTCTGCATGTGCCTGCATGCGTTCCATCAAGGCAGGACCCATCAAGCCATGCGCATCGCCAGGCCAGTTGTCGACTTCGGTCGTGGTCATTAATTGGCCACCTTGCTGCAGCCCGGTGATCAATACAGGCTTGAGATTTGCCCGCGCGGCATAAACCGCAGCGGTCCAGCCGGCAGGGCCGGAGCCGAGAATCAACAAGGGGCAATGCTTGGTGGTGGTCATAAAGTGTATTCAGTCCAGAAGGAAAGTATGAAATGGGAACGTCATGGCGAAAATTCAACCGGATAATTATCTCTCATTTGAGCAGGATTCGTCTTTGCTCTGGGCGAGAGAGGGTGATTTAAGGTATAAATCACATCTGAAATCCAAGATTTTAGGAACTCCCAGACGGTGGCACGAAGCTCGGAATCACAAAAGGCAAGCAAGGATCAGCGCCTGTCCACCATGAAGCGGGAAATCGCTTTAATCATTTTGGCCCCCGTGCTGTTTTACCTCTTGGTCAGCTTGCTCAGCTATTCCACGAATGACCCCGGTTGGTCACGTACGGCGAGTGTTACCGGTGCAATGCACAATTACGGCGGCTTGCTTGGTGCCTATCTGGCTGACCTGGCATTCATGCTGCTTGGTTACATTGCCTACTTTTTGCCGGTCGTACTGGGTGGTATCGCCTGGATTGCCCTGTTTGGTCTGGATAGCGACGGGGATGGCCGTGTCGATTTTGGTCCGGCACTTCGTCTGGTCGGAATTGTCGGTTTTCTGATCGCCGCGACTGGCTTGTGTCATTCGCTTGGCGGCGCAGCCCCTGATTTGCCTGAAGGTTCTGGCGGTGTGCTTGGCAAGTTGGTCGGTAATAGTGGTCATAGTATTTTTGGCGGGCTGGGTGGCAATTTATTGTTGACGGTCATTCTGCTCTTGTCGGTAACACTGGCGACCGGGCTGAGCTGGTTTTCCCTGATGGACTGGATCGGCGGCCTGGTACTGAAGCTATTTGATCGACTCGGCAAGAAAAAAGACGAAGCTGCCGAGTGGCAACGTACCAAGGCATTGCGCGAAGAACGCGAAGAAGTCCGCAAGCTCGATACCGAAAAACGCGCCAAGCGTGAACCGGTAAAAATCGAACCACCGGCAAAAACCGTCATTGAAAAAAGTGAACGGGCACAGCGGGAGCAGCAGATTCCCTTGTTCAATGCTGGCGGCGATAACAGCTTGCCTCCGCTTTCCTTGCTGGACGATCCAAAACCGCAGCCGAATGGCTATTCGGAAGAAACACTCGAAACCCTTTCACGACAGATCGAATTCAAGCTGAAAGATTTCCGCATCGAGGCGCAAGTCGTAGGCGCTTATCCGGGTCCTGTGATCACACGGTTTGAGATGGAGCCGGCACCCGGCGTCAAGGGGAGCCAGATTTCATCTCTGGACAAGGATATCGCCCGTGGCCTGTCGGTGAAGTCGGTACGCGTGGTCGATGTCATTCCCGGCAAATCGGTGGTTGGGCTGGAAATTCCAAACACGCAACGCGAAATGATCTATCTGAGCGAATTGCTGCGTTCGAAGGAGTACGACAAGTCCACCAGTCCGCTCACGATTGCACTCGGCAAGGATATTGGCGGTCGCCCGGTCGTCGCCGATCTGGCTCGCATGCCGCACTTGCTGGTGGCAGGTACGACAGGCTCGGGAAAATCGGTCGGCGTGAACGCGATGGTGCTTAGCCTGCTTTACAAGGCGAGCGCAAAAGAAGTCCGCATGCTGATGATCGATCCGAAAATGCTCGAGTTGTCGGTATATCAAGGTATTCCACATTTGTTGGCACCGGTCGTTACCGACATGAAAGAAGCCGCCAACGGCTTGCGTTGGTGCGTGGCGGAAATGGAACGTCGTTACAAATTGATGTCGGCGGTGGGTGTGCGAAATCTTGCCGGCTTCAATCGCAAGGTGTTGGATGCACAAGCCGCTGGCCAGCCACTGATGGACCCTCTGTTCAAGCCGAATCCTGAATTGAACGAAGCCCCGCGTCCACTCGAAACCCTGCCGTTCATCGTCGTTTTCATTGATGAGTTTGCCGACATGATGATGATCGTCGGCAAGAAAGTGGAAGAGCTGATTGCCCGTCTGGCGCAGAAAGCGCGCGCTGCCGGTATCCATTTGATACTCGCAACGCAACGGCCATCGGTAGATGTTATTACCGGATTGATCAAGGCGAATATTCCGACCCGGATTGCATTCCAGGTATCCAGCAAAATCGATTCACGCACCATCCTGGATCAAAGCGGCGCAGAAACTTTGCTGGGCCACGGCGACATGCTGTACCTGCCACCCGGCACGGCGATGCCAGAGCGTATTCATGGAGCATTCGTCAGTGACGAAGAAGTGCATCGCGTGGTCGAGCATCTGAAGCAACACGGCGGCGGCATCGATTACATTTCTGGTGTGCTGGATGAAGTTCAGATGATGGGCGACGGAGTCGTGGTAGGCGCATCTGGTCTTCCCGAATCCGGCGGCGGTGGTGGCGATGAAAGCGATCCGCTTTATGACGAAGCAGTCAAAATCGTGACTGAATCGCGTCGCGCCTCAATTTCTGGCGTACAACGCCGTTTGAAAATTGGTTACAACCGTGCTGCGCGACTGGTCGAGGCGATGGAAGCCGCCGGCATCGTCTCTCGTCCGGAGCATAACGGTGATCGAACCGTACTGGCACCGCCGCCACCCAGAAATTGATGCTGCACGTAGGAGCGACGGAAGTCGCGATATGGTGACTTTCGCGACTTCCGTCGCGCCTACGTGTTGTTTATTCATTCATCGGTACTCTTGCACACTCTCCGAAATTCTCTAGCCATCATTTATGCCAATCATGATCCGTAGTTTTTTCATTTTGCTCGCCTTGACGGCAAGCACTGCCCACGCCGGTGCCCGCCAGCAAATGATGACTTTCACCAAAAATCTGCAAGGCCTGAGTAGCCCGTTCGAACAGACGGTTTATAACCCGGCAGGCAAGGCAACTGAAAAATCTACCGGGCTATTGAAGTTGAAAGCGCCAAGGCAATTCCGCTGGCAGACACTCAAGCCGTATCCGCAAACCATCGTTGCTGACGGCAACCATATCTGGATTTACGATCCTGATCTTGAACAGGTCACGGTTCGTAATCAAAGCGCCGAAGAATCCAATAGTCCATTGGCCGTGTTAATCGATAGCAGCGAAATGGATCGTCAATTCAAGGTCACGGAAGCCGCAACATCGAATGGATTGGAATGGCTGTTATTGAAACCCAAAAAACCGGATGAAGCACCATTTGAAAAAGCATTGCTGGGCTTTTCCGCACAAGGCCTGGTGCGCATGGAGTTATACGATGGTTTGGGCCAGCGGACGGTCATCAGTTTTACCCAATGGCAACGCAATCCGAAGTTTGCGGCAACCGATTTCACTTTCACGCCACCAAAAGGCGCCGACGTGGTCGGTGATGTAACGCCAGGCGCCACGGTCACGCCGATTCGGGACTAAGAACTTCTATGATTTTGTGGGAGCAGGTTTATCAGCGATTCGATTTTAGAGATTACGCAGTTCTAAACCACAAATCGCTGGCAAACCACTTCTCCTATTTCAAGAATATTGCTACAGCATTTGCCGTTGTAGCTCTCGCAATCTCTTCAACAGGTTGCTTACGTAGCTCCGCGACTATTCTTAAAACATCGAGCAAGCGTGCAGGTTCGTTACGTTGGCCACGATGATCCGCATTCGGCTGGTCAGGCGAATCGGTTTCCAGTAATAAAAATTCCATCGGCATTGCCGTCACCAGACGACGCAAGCGCTGCGCACGCTCGTAGGTTATTGGCCCGCCAATACCCAATGAAAAACCCAGATTGAAAAGTTGACGCGCTTGTTCTTCGCTGCCGGAATAGCTGTGAATCACGCCGCGCAATGCCCCGATTTTCCTGATGCTCGCAATCACTTCGTCAACGGCACGACGGGCATGTATGACGACCGGCAATTCAAATTCACGTGCAAGCTTCAATTGTTCGATGAAATAAAAGCGCTGCAGTTCGGGATCAAGGCCTTCGATAAAAAAATCCAATCCGCATTCGCCAACGGCATTGGGCTTTTCTTTCTCAATCCAGTGACGCAGAGCCGGAATATGTTCCGGGCGATGCGAGGCGAGATACATCGGGTGCAAGCCATAGGCCGGATAGAGACCGGCGTATCGGTCACACACGTCTTTCAGGTTGCTCCAGCTAGCGAATTCGACCGCTGGTAGCAATTGGCGATTTACGCCCTCGGCCTGTGCACGAGCAAGGACTTCGCTGCGATCATGCTCGAATTCGGGCGCATCGAGATGGCTATGGCTATCAAATAGATCAAAGTGCGGCATCAGTCTTTCTTGAATTCGCCTTCGATGGGCGGTTTGCTATTTGTGGTTTCGACTGATGCTTTCCGGTTCTTCCATGAAGCCAGCAAAACAGTACCCAGACCCAGCATGATTTCATCCAGAAACGGAATGAAGTCGGGAATAATCACATCGAATACGAACAGGCCGGCAATGACCAGAAACAGTGTCGGGAAGCGCAGGCGCGAGGCATAGCCAAGGATCGGGGCGAGCAGGGGGTTGGACATTAAATTACTCCTGAAAATCAGTCTGTTGTATAACACGCGCAATTCCGGAATTGCACATGAAAATGGTGTCAATTCAGCACGAATACAGTTGATTTGGGGGTGCCGCTGGCCTTTATAAACCGTTAAAATAGCGGTCTTTTCATGTCAGGCATTACTCCCATGGCTCTTAATCCGACCGATTTATACGATATCCGTTCCCTGCTTTCCGAAGAGGAACGCATGATTCAAGACGCCGTGGCGCGTTTTACCGACGAAAAAATCATTCCGATTATCGGCGATGCCTTCAGCGAAGGCCGCTTCCCGAAAGAACTGGTGCCTGAAATCGCTTCGATGGGTTTGCTCGGTTCGTCACTACCGGAAAAATACGGCTGCGCCGGCCTGAACTCGGTCAGCTACGGCCTGATCTGCCAGGAACTGGAGCGTGGCGATTCCGGCATTCGCAGCTTCGTATCCGTGCAAAGTTCGCTCTGCATGTATCCGATTTTCGCCTACGGCTCCGAAGAACAACGCATGAAGTATTTGCCGGGCATGGCCAAGGGCGAAATCATCGGCTGCTTTGGCTTGACCGAACCACATGGCGGTTCCGATCCATTGAACATGAAAACCACCGCCAAGAAAGACGGCGACGACTGGGTGATCAATGGCGCGAAAATGTGGATCACCAACGGCAACCTCGCGCATATCGCGATTGTCTGGGCGATGACCGATGAAGGCATCCAGGGTTTCATCGTCGAAAAAGACATGAAGGGTTTTGCGGCTCAGGAAATCCACAAGAAAATGAGCTTGCGTGCTTCGGTCACCTCGGCCTTGTTCTTCGACAATATCCGCGTGCCTGATGCCAACCGCTTGCCAAATGCGAAAGGCTTGAAAGGCCCACTGGGTTGCCTGACCCAGGCCCGTTACGGCATCACCTGGGGCCCGATTGGCGCCGCCCAGGCCTGCCTGACCGAAGCGACCGAATACTGCAAAACCCGCATCCTGTTTGGTCGTCCTTTGGCCGCGAATCAAGCCATTCAATTGAAACTGGCCGATATGGCGCGCCGCATTACCTTGGCGCAGTTGTTGAGCCTGCAACTGGGCCGTCTGAAAGACGCCGGCAATATGCAGCCGACGCAAGTCAGCCTGGCGAAATGGAACAACGTTCGCATGGCCTTGGACATCGCCCGCGAAGCCCGCGACATTCTCGGCGGCGCCGGCATCACCACCGAATACTGCCCGATTCGCCACGCATTGAATCTGGAATCCGTCATTACTTATGAAGGAACCGAAACCGTGCATCAGTTGGTGATTGGTCGCGAATTGACTGGTATCAACGCGTTTTAATCATCCATGCTGATTCGGGACGCCAGCGCATCGGATTTTGAGCGGATTCTTCAATTGAACGAAGAGTCCGTGCATTTTCTGAGCCCGCTCACTTTGGCGCGACTGGAAACCTTGCACGCGGAAGCGGCGTATCACCGCGTAATCGATCAAAACGGTGAAATTGCCGGATTTTTATTGGCCTTCCGTGAAGGCACAAATTACGACAGCAGCAACTATGTCTGGTTTACCGAGCGCTACGAACATTTCCTGTATGTTGATCGCATCGTTGTAAGCAAGGATTTCCAGGGTCGGGGGATCGGCAACATGCTTTATGACGACCTTTTCGAATTCGCAAGAAACATCGGAGTGACATGGGTCACCTGTGAATTCGATATCGATCCTCCGAACGACGCATCACGACGTTTCCATGAGCGCTTTGGTTTTTCGGAAGTAGGGACGCGCAGCTACGGCGAAGTCGTCAAGCAGGTTTCTCTGCAGATGGTCGCTGTTTGATATGTGCATCATGCCGACAAGATGAAACACGTCATTATCGAAACTCCGCGCTTGATTCTGCGTCCGCCGGCATTGGAAGACCTGCAGGACTGGGTTCGTTTTGCGTCCCATGAAGACACCATGCGGCATCTGGGCGGAGTGCAGTCGGCTTCGATGGCTTGGCGTAGCTTGATGACAATGATCGGCGCGTGGTCGGCTCACGGCTATGCGATGTTTTCGGTGATTGAAAAATCAAGCGGGACATGGATGGGCCGGATTGGTCCATGGCAGCCGCTGGACTGGCCTGGCACTGAAGTAGGCTGGGGTTTGCATGCCGATTTCTGGCATCGCGGCTTCGCGCTAGAAGCCGCTGCGGCGAGTGTTGATTGGGTATTCGAGAATCTGGATTGGCACGAAGTCATCCACACAATCGCTGCCGAAAATCTTTCTTCGATTGCACTGGCCGAAAAGCTGGGTTCGAAGTATCAACGCCAGGCAATGCTGCCGGCACCCATGAGTCTGGAAATCGGTGTCTGGCAACAGACACGCGAGCAATGGACTGAAAATCGCAAAAGGCTTGGGCTATGAATTCATGAATACCATCTACGGCATGAAATCATCCGGCAATTGCTACAAGGTGCAATTGCTGCTCGAAATTTTGGCAAAGCCTTATCGCTGGGTCGAAATAAACAGCGCTGCGGGTGAAACCCGCACACCGGAATATCTGGCAAAAAATCCGAATGGCAAAGTACCGTTGCTGGAAACCGAAGCAGGGCAATACTTGCCTGAGTCGAACGCCATCCTTTGCTATCTGGCCAGCAATACGAATCTTTTTCCGGCAGACAAGTGGTTGCAGGCAAATGTCCTGCAATGGCTGTTTTTCGAACAATACAGCCATGAACCGTATGTGGCAGTCGCAAGGTTCATTAAAAAATACCTGCCGGAAACCCATGAACGTCATACCGATTTGCCGCGTCTGCTTGAGCGCGGACATCAGGCTTTGTCTGTAATGGAGAAACATCTTTCCACGCAGGAGTATTTTGTCGAAAGCGGTTTTACGATTGCCGATATCGCGCTTTATGCCTACACCCACGATGCCGCTACCGGCGGTTTCGACTTATCCCGCTATCCCCATCTGCAAAACTGGTTGCAACGCGTCCGATCGCAACCGGGTTTTGCGGCACAAGAAAATTAATCCAAAGATAAAAACATTATGTCTGCCCAACCTGTCCTGATTCCTGCCCGTCAAAAGAACGTCAACCGCGCTCTGGTTTGCGATGAAAACTTTGTCGAATTCGTCAACCACTGGTCCGGCCAGGTACACGGCAAGCCGACGCCTTCGGAAGAGATACTTCCGGGCAGTCTTTGCACCGCGAAAGATTTTGTCGATCTGTTCGAATCGCAATTGATCAGCCGCCATCTGGATTTGATGGCTCGCGTATTGCGTGTGCAGAACAAGGTCTTCTACACGATTGGTTCCTCCGGCCATGAAGGCAATGCGATGGTTGCGCGACTGACGCGACATACCGATCCTGCTTTCCTGCATTATCGTTCTGGCGGTTTCATGGCCGAGCGTTTCCGCAAATTGCCTGGCATGGATCCGATCATGGATTCGGCCCTGAGTTTTGCCGCCAGCAAGGAAGACCCGATCTCCGGTGGCCGCCACAAGGTCTGGGGCAGCAAGCCCTTGTGGGTATTGCCGCAAACCTCGACGATTGCTTCGCATTTGCCGAAGGCACTCGGAACGGCCATTGCGATCGAACAAGCAAAACGCATTGGTCATACATTGCCGATTCCGGAAGATTCGATTGCCATCTGTACTTTCGGCGACGCTTCCAGCAATCACGCGACCGCACAAACCGCTTTCAACACCGCACAATGGACGGCGTATCAAAAGTTGCCGGCACCGGTGCTGTACGTTTGTGAAGACAACGGCATTGGCATTTCGGTGAAGACTCCGAGTGGTTGGATCGCGAATGCCTTCCAGCAACGTCCCGGTCTGGATTATTTCTTTGCCGACGGTTTGGATATCGCCAGTGGCTACGAACAAGTAGCCCGTGCAGTGAATCATTGTCGCACCACGCGCCGCCCGACCTTTCTCCACCTGAAAACGACCCGCATCATGGGCCATGCCGGTACCGATTTTGAAATCGAATGGCGCAGTTTCGAAGAGCTAATGGCGGTCGAAGCCAGCGACCCATTACTGCGGTCGGCCGAAATTGCATTGAGCTCCGGTTTGATGACCAAGCAAGAAGTGCTGGCGAAATACGAAGCGACCCGCAAACTCTGTTTTGCCGCGGCGGAAAAGGCCGATGGCCTGCCAAAGCTCGATAGCCTTGCCGATGTGATGGCGCCTTTGGCTCCGTATACGCCGGACAAAGTGAAAGCCGAAGCGGATCGCTCCGATTACGCCGAAAAGCGTGTCGCGATATTCGGCGGAGAAGACAAATTGCCGGAAAAACTGGCACCGCGCCATATGGCGATCCAGATCAATAACGCCTTGCATGACCTGTTCTGCAAATATCCGGAAACCCTTCTATTTGGTGAAGACGTCGCCCAGAAGGGCGGTGTTTATACGGTCACCAAAGGCCTGCAAAAATCGTTCAAGGGCGCCCGTGTTTTCAATACTCTGCTCGATGAAACGATGATCCTGGGCCTTGCCCAGGGTTTCGCGAACATGGGCATGCTGCCGCTGCCGGAAATCCAGTATCTGGCGTATTTCCACAACGCCTGCGACCAGATTCGCGGCGAAGCCTGCTCGCTGCAGTTCTTCAGCAATGGTCAATTCCGGAATCCGATGGTGATGCGAATTGCATCGCTGGGATATCAACGCGGTTTCGGCGGCCATTTCCACAATGACAACTCGATTACCGCCTTGCGTGATATCCCGAGCCTCGTGGTCGGCTGCCCAAGCCGTGGCGACGATGCGGCGACCATGCTGCGCAGCATGATGGCGCTGGCGAAAGTCGATGGCCGGGTCTGCGCGTATCTGGAACCGATTGCCCTCTACATGACGAAGGATTTGTACGAAGCCGGTGATGGCCAGTGGCTAACCCAATACCCGTCACCTGAAGAATCGATGCTCATTGGTTCGGCAAGGGTCTACAACGAAACTGCCAACGATCTCGTCATTTTCAGTTTCGGCAACGGCGTACCGATGAGTTTGCGCGCTGCCCGCGAGATCGAGAAAAAACATGGCTGGAAAGTCCGTGTCGTTGATTTGCGCTGGCTGCAACCACTCAATACCGACGAAATCGCCAAGCATGCGGCGCAATGTTCCCGCATCATGGTGGTCGATGAAGGGCGTCGTAGCGCTGGCGAGGGGGAGGGCATCATTACTGCTGTCGTCGAGTCCGGTCATGGCGCAAAACCCTTGCGTCGCGTGGTAGGTCAGGATACCTACACCCCGCTGGCAGGCGCGGCATTCCTGGTCATCCCGAGCGAGGCCGACATCGTCGCGATGGCCGGAGAACTTGTCTAAACTCGTTAACTCTCAACTGTAGAGCTGCGAAGCTCGCTCTCTCGGGTTACACTCTGTCCTATGAGCTCATCACGTCCACAAGCCATCCTGTTTGCCGATGTCAGCGGCAGCACGCGCATTTTTGAAACCAAGGGCGATGTCGAAGCGCGCCGCCTGATTTCGGCGGTGTTGACGGCTTTGTCGGATATCTGCGTACAACACGGTGGCCGTGTGATTAAGACCATCGGCGATGAAATCATGTGCACCTTGCCGGCTGCGATGAATGGCATTCTGGCTTCGGTGGACATGCAGCGGAAAATGGCCAGGGACATTAATTTTGTCCGCGATAATCTGGCAATCCGTATCGGCCTTCATTTCGGTGAAGCCCTCGATGAGAACGGAGATGTCTATGGTGACGCGGTTAACACGGCAGCCCGAATGGCTTCTCTGGCAAAACGCGAGCAAATCGTCACCACCCTGAGCACCACCAAATCGGTTTCCGGGAAAATGCCCGAGACCCGCAGCTTGGGCAAGGCACGAGTGAATGGGAAACTGTTCCCGATCGATATCGTTGACGTGATCTGGCAGGAAGACACTTCCGGCATGACCATGGTGCAGAGCGCAATCCGTTTGCAGGACCTGCCGGGTGCCGTGGAAACCGTCGCCAAGCTGACTTTGCGTCACCGCGGAAAACTGATCGAGCTGGATCAAAACTCCGAACCCTTCATGATGGGCCGCGAAGGCAGCAACAATCTTACCGTGGAAGCCGACTGGGTAAGTCGTAGCCATGCCCAGATCGAATTCAAGCGCGGCCATTTCATGATCGCCGATCGTTCGACCAATGCCACCTACGTGAAGCTGGGTGATGACGACGAGCTCCGTCTGCATCGGGATGAATTGCACTTACGCAAATCGGGCACGATCAGCATGGGGCAGTCCAGTGCCGTGAACGCCAATGACCTGATCTACTTCGAAACAGAAGGCTGATTCCGGCAGATTAAACGTTTGCATCGCACAGAATGAATCAATAAAAACCCCAAGCATGCTTGGGGTTTTTATTTGCAGCTATTTGTTTACGGCTATCCGCTCAGGGCTTCTTGGCAGGTGCTGGCGCAGCTGCAGGGGCTGCATTCGCGGCCTTTTCATAACTGGGTGGCGCATATCCGTAGGCGGCACTCAAGATGCTTTCACTGCCAGCATAGGTTGCCGCATTGGTAGGCACGAATTTGGCCGTGCCCAATTCACTGATCACATCATATAAATTGTTGTCCAGATGCAGTTTCAGCATTGCGTTTTTGACGGCATTGCGAACCTCCACCGGAACGGTTTCATGGGCGGATAATGCACGTCCAGGCAGCTCGCGCGTCACCATTGCGGGCTGCAAATTGCTGTATTGGTCGGCAATGTAGCTAGGCACCATGGCGCCATCCGATTCGCCTGCAAAAATCATTTCCACGCCGTCTTTAAGGTTTGCGGCGAAGGACTTGATTTCGGGCTGGGCAATCGGGTTGCGGTAAATTTCACCCAGAAGCAGATAACCAAGGCTGGGCGATGACATGCTGGTAATGCGATGGCCGATCAATCCTTGCGCGCCGCCGGCTGCCATTTCGTCGCTGATCAGAAGCGTGTATTTGGTTGGCTCGACGACCCTTACCAGAGGAATCATGCGCTGACGTTTGGCGCGGTAGTCGGTGAAATGGGCTTCTTCGAAAGTGAAATCGACTTTGGTCTTGCTGCGCATGTCGCGCCAATGTACATGATAGTTCGGTGCAATTTTCAGGACGAAGGTTTGCCCTGTGGATTTGGAGAGATAGGAAAGCAAAGGCTTGTAGACTTCCTGTGCCTGTGCCGGTGGGTAGTTCGGTTCCACGGTCAATGTGTAGGTCGCGGCTCCGGCCTGCATGGAAGCAAACATTAATATTAGGCCGGTCAAAAAACCGGCATGCTTAATCTTTGGATTTTCCATCTGTTCCTCCTGCTATGAATCTCGATATGGCAAAGAATACGCCCTATGCCAATAGTTGTGCTAACCCGCAGCCCATAAAATGTTAAATAGGTCGCTGTAATCCTGTTAAAGCTTGTAAAAGCTTCACTTCGTTTTCACCACAAATCATGGGGCCGCTCTCTGCTGTGCTCGATATCAAGGCCAGCCCCATATTGCTTCTGGATGTGATGCAGAGAACTTCGCCTGCTTTTTCTCCGGCAGCATAGATTGCGGCGCCCATGGCTAGATTTTCAGACTGCACAAGCAAGGTTTGCCGCTTTGCTTGCCCCAGGTAATGGGTTCTTGCAACGATTTCCTGCCCTGGATAGCAGCCTTTCTTCAGGCTGAAAGCATGCAGGTTGCCAAGGCTCAACATTTGCGGCGTCCATTGCTCGGACTGAGCCTCACTGAGGCGAGGCAGGCCATGTTCAATGTCTACATCACGCCAGGCAGACTCGATACCGGGATTTGGCAAGATATTTTCCGCATGTTGAATCGGCAGAACGACAAGTCTTCTTGACTGGGTGTCGGATGAGAAATCCAGGGCCATCCCGTTTTCGGGGCTTCCGGAAATCGTGTCACGGGAAGATTGCGTTGTCGGAAGCGAATCCAATTCCGCGAAACAAATACTGTCCGTATTGGCAGTCAATCGCACTTTGCTTCTGAAAACGTAGCTTTGCAAGTGAAGACAAAGTTTTTCTGCGGGGAAATCCGGCAACAAAATATAGAGCATGTCCTTGCGAATGCGAACCAGTGCAAATAGCGCAATCAAGCGGCCTTTAGGGTTCAGCAAGCCATTCCAGTGCCATTGTCCATCGCCAAGTGCGTTTACATCATTCATGCTCTGCGCCTGGATGAAAGCCACGGCATCCGGGCCTTCCAGCACTAAAAGGCTATAGCTCGCCAGTCTGCCAAGGGATTGGGTTGAAAAATTCAGCTTGTCGGACATAGGCGCGGGAATTAAAATTCATCTTTCGAGAAAGAATGCAGATGATAGGCCAGAAACCCGACGCAGACGACGACATTGTTCCGCAGGAGCCTTCGGATGGTCCTGCCCAGCCGGAAGCAAAGCTGCCGACAGAAATAGGGGGCCGCAAGGGGCCGGAGCCAACGCGTTATGGCGACTGGGAAAAAAACGGCCGTCGCATCGATTTTTGACGCGACTGTCGCATCTGAATTCCTATCATCAGGTCTATTAAAGAGAGAGCATCCATGGCAGCTAGACAGCGACCGTTATCACCTCATCTGGATATCTACAAGAAACAAATCACCAGTGTCTTATCGATATTCCACCGTGCCACCGGCGTCGTTCTTGCGATAGGTGCGCTGTTTCTGGCGGCCTGGCTGGTTTGTGTTGCAAGTGATGCAGAGTGCTTTGCATGGTGCCAGCAGCTGCTTGCTTCCTGGTTCGGAAAGCTCGCCCTGTTCGCTTTTTCCGCCAGCATGGTTTACCACCTGCTCAACGGTATCCGTCACTTGCTCTGGGATATTGGCTGGGGCATGGAAATCGAAACCGTGGTCAAGACCGGTTATCTGGTGATCTTCCTGTCGGTGGTCCTGACAGCCTTGCTTTGGTTTGTTGCGCTTCGCGGAGGTGCACTGTGAGCAATATGCGTGATCCTTTAGCCACTGCACGCGGTCTTGGCTCCGCAAAAGACGGCGTCAACCATTGGTGGATGCAACGTGTCACCGCCGTTGCACTCCTCGTGCTGTCGCCCTGGTTTATCTACTTTTCCGTCAGCCTGATCGGAGCCGATCACTTCACGGTGCGTTCGGCGATTGCCAACCCCTTGAACGCCACCTTGCTGCTCAGTTTCGTTATCGCCATCTTCTGGCATGCCCGCCTGGGCCTGCAGGTCGTTATTGAAGACTATATCCATGGCTGGCAGGAAATCACCCTGCAGCTGATTATCAAATTTGCATACGCCATTGCCGCCATCGCCTCGATTCTCGCGATTGGCCGCATCGTTTTTTCTGCCTGAGGCGAAACACCATCATGACGGCTTACAAAATTACCGAACACAAATACGACATGGTTGTCGTTGGCGCAGGCGGTGCGGGCTTACGCGCTACTTTTGGTCTGGCTGAGAAAGGCTTGAAAACCGCTTGTATCAGTAAAGTATTTCCCACCCGTTCGCATACCGTCGCAGCACAGGGCGGCATTTCGGCAGCCTTGGGCAACATGGGCGAAGACGATTGGCGCTACCATTTTTTCGATACCGTAAAAGGTTCGGATTGGCTAGGTGACCAGGACGCCATCGAATATATGTGCCGCGAAGCCATTCCGGCCATCATCGAACTGGAACATTACGGCGTACCGTTCTCGCGCACGGAAGAAGGCAAGATTTACCAGCGCCCATTCGGCGGCATGACCACCAAATACGGTAAAGGTCCGCCGGCACAACGTACTTGCGCCGCTGCGGATCGTACCGGCCATGCAATTCTGCATACGCTTTATCAGCAATCCCTGAAACACGATGCGAAATTCTTCATCGAATATTTCGCACTCGATTTGATCATGGACGAAGAGGGCGTTTGCCGCGGTGTACTGGCTCTCGACATGGCCGAAGGCACTCTGCATCTGTTCCGCGCTCACGGCGTTGTGCTGGCAACCGGTGGTTATGGCCGCGCCTATTTCTCCGCGACTTCAGCCCATACCTGCACCGGTGATGGTGGCGGTATGGCGCTCCGTGCAGGCTTGCCTTTGCAGGACATGGAATTCGTGCAATTCCACCCGACCGGTATTTACGGCGCAGGCTGTCTGATTACCGAAGGCGTTCGCGGCGAAGGC
>JAKQKT010000264.1 GCA_029560515.1 Pseudomonadota bacterium | reverse complement strand
CACGGCCACTGGCATGACTACGGCAAACTGCCACGCGAAGGCAGAAAAGTGGGGCATGCGACCCTGCGGGCGGATTCGCATGCAGAATTATTCGAAGCACTCAGGCAGGTCGGTTCCGACTTGAATCGCAAAGCGCAAGTGGAAGCGCCGATATCGAGATTGAAGTTGTAATCGCCCGCTTTCGTGGGAGCTGCTGTAGCGGCGATTAAATCTAAAGTTACGCGCGTGCTTTCTGAAATATCGGACTATTCGAACTTCAGTCGCTCCCGAAACAACTTTCACAAAGCAACACAACAAAAAAAGCCGGACAATGTCCGGCTTTTTTATCTTGATGAAAGAAAACTCACGCCATTTGCTTGGCAACAAATTCCCAGTTCACGATATTCCAGAACGATTCAACATATTTCGCGCGGGCATTGCGGTAGTCAATGTAGTAAGCATGTTCCCAGACATCACAGGTCAACAAGGCTTTGTCCGAACCGGTCAAAGGCGTGGCGGCATTCGGTGTGCTGACAAGGCCGAGTGAACCATCGGGACGTTGTACCAGCCAGGCCCAGCCGGAACCGAAAGTGGTGAGGGCGGTTTGGGTGAATTGTTCCTTGAAGGCAGCGAATGAGCCAAAGGCTTTATTGATGCCGTCGAGCAACGCGCCGGTGGGTTCGCCGCCACCGTTTGGCGACAGGCAATTCCAGTAGAAGGTGTGGTTCCAGATTTGCGCGGCGTTATTGAACATGCCGCCTTGCGACTTGCGGATGATGCTTTCCAGATCGGCGTCTTCAAACTCGGTGCCCTTGATCTGGTTGTTCAAGTTGGTGACATAGGTTTGATGATGTTTGCCGTAATGGAAATCGATGGTTTCGCCGGAAATGGTGGGTTCCAGCGCTGTACGTTCATAGGGAAGGGGGGGTAATTCGATGGCCATTTCAATCTCCGGAAATGTGGTGAGCAACCTAAGGGGTTATAATTCTACCTAATGCGACCGATATCTGTGTCTGCAAACTGTTATGGAGATACCCAGTGAACGAGATTAACGAACGGATTAAAGCCACGGTGGAAGGCCATCCCATTGTTTTGTTTATGAAAGGCACGCCGCAGTTTCCGATGTGCGGTTTTTCAAGCAAGGCCAGCCAGGCCTTGAAGCAAGCGGGCGCGAGCAGCTACTTCACGGTGAATGTGTTGGAAGATCCTGAAATCCGCGCCAATCTGCCCCGTTACTCCGATTGGCCCACGTTCCCGCAATTATTCGTCAATGGCGAGCTGATTGGCGGCTGTGATATCACCGTCGAATTACTGGAAAGCGGCGAGCTGGCTAAATTGGTTGCCGAGGCACAGAAAAACGCATGATGGCAATGCCTGCACCGGCCCCTGATGCATTGAAAGGCCGTGTCATCTTGATCACGGGTGCTCATGGCGGTCTAGGTGAAGCCAGTGCAAAAGCCTGCGCGGCTGCAGGTGCGATCGTGGTGTTGCTGGGTCGCAAGGTGCCAAAGTTGAATCGTACTTACGATGCCGTGAAAAAACTGGGTCCGGAACCTGCGATGTATCCGCTGGATATGGCGGGTGCGCATCCTGCCGATTTCGAAACCATGGCCGATAAAATTGCGGCGGAGCTCGGCGGCCTTCACGGCGTTCTGCATTGCGCCGTTGAATTCAAGGGGCTGGCCCCTCTGGAAACCATCGAGCCCGATGATTTCGTGAAGCAATTGCATGTCGGTCTCACCGCGCAATGGTTGCTTACCCAGGCATGTTTGCCGCATCTGAAAAAAAATGACAGCGCCGTCGTCTTTGTCGGCGATGATTTGCAGCGAGTGAACAAGGCTTACTGGGGTGCTTACGGCATCGCCAAAGCCGGTTTGCTGGGTTTGATGAATATGCTGCATGATGAAACCGAGAAGGGGCCGGTTCGCATCTCGATGTTGCAGCCAGGCCCCATGCGCACCTCCATTCGTAGCCGTGCCTTTGTCGAAGAAGCGGCGACTCAATGTCCGTCACCGGAAAAATATGCACCTGCCTGCGTGCATTTATTGTCGGCGGCGGGGTGCGAGTATCGCGGCCAGGTTTTTGCACCAAGGGTTTAACCAATGACGACTTTATCCGCCGCCCTGCTGTTGTTCCTGATTCTGGACCCTCTGGGCAATATCCCGGTATTCCTGAGTCTGCTCAAACCCTTGCCGCCAAAGCGGCAGCGTATTGTCCTGATACGGGAACTGTTGATTGCCCTGGGCGTGCTGTTCCTCTTTCTCTGGGCCGGCAGATACGTGCTTGAAGCCATGCACCTGAGGCAGGAATCGGTGAGTATTGCTGGCGGCATCGTGTTGTTCCTGATCGGTTTGAAAATGATCTTCCCGAGCCCCGAGGGCATGTTTGGCGACACGCCCGGTGGCGAGCCCTTTATCGTGCCGATGGCTATTCCCTTGGTAGCTGGCCCTTCCGGCATGGCGGCAGTGATGTTGTTCAGTACCCAATACCCGGATCGCATGTTGGACTGGAGCTTTGCCCTGTTCGCCGCCTGGCTGGGTACGGCAGTTATCCTGTTGTCAGCGACGAAATTGTACAAATTGCTCGGCAAGCCGGTATTGATCGCGGTCGAGCGACTGATGGGCATGCTTCTGGTGGCGATTTCGGTACAAATGCTGCTCGACGGAGTCGTGGCTTATCTTAAGGTCGGGCATTAAGAATTACGACCAAGTCAATGAATCATCAGGGCGGCTCGCAGCTTCTTCAAACCGTTTGATTGTTCACGTTTTTTTACTGTCATAAAGCTGCCATACGCTGGGGTTAGCATGTTAACATCTTGTTATTGCTGGGACTCGGGGAAAGAGGTTCCAAGCAAGACTTCAATACACATCGGTGGCATTGAGGTCGTAAGGATGATGCTGCATAACTCCATGTCTCTACTTTTGTTTACATCTAGGGTTTAAAACTATGACCAACCATAATCGGGTACGTATCTCGAAACTTGCCATCGGCCTGGCAATTGCACTCGCCGCTGCTCCTGCTTTCGCACAAAACACCACGTCCGCCATCAGTGGTCGCATTTCGAGCACGACTGGCCAAGGTGTTGCCGGTGCCGAAGTCACCATCGTTCATACCGAATCCGGTTCGGTCAGCAAGGCAATCACCGATGCCGACGGTCGTTACCTCGCACGTGGTTTGCGAGTTGGCGGTCCTTACACCATCACTACGACAAAAGACGGAAAAATCGAAACCCGCGAAGGTGTTTACCTCGAGTTGGCTCAAACCGGCAATGTCGATATCAAATTTGAAGATGCCACCACCACGCTTGCGGCAGTTCAAGTGACTGCAAGTCGTTCGGCCGATGTTTTCGATTCCAAGAAAATGGGTGCCGGTACCAGCTTGAATCGCGAAAAACTGACCAGCTTTGCTTCGGTTCAGCGCAATTTGCAGGATTACGCCCGCCTTGACCCGCGCCTGTCCCAAACCGACAAGGGTCGCGGCGAAATTTCGGCCGGCGGCCAAAACTCGCGTTTCAACTCGATCACTATCGATGGCGTGTCCACCAACGATACCTTCGGTTTGGAAGCCAACAATCTTCCTACTGCCAAGCAGCCTATTTCGATTGATGCCATTCAATCGGTGCAAGTCAACGTTTCCAACTATGACGTAACGCAAATGGGCTATACCGGCGCCAATATCAATGCCGTCACTAAATCCGGTACCAATGATTTCAAGGGTTCGGTTTATTATGTTTACCGTAACGATGCACTTTCCGGCGACCGTTATGACCGCGGCTTGAATGTTTACAATCAGCCTGCCGATTTCAAGGAAGACACCGCCGGTTTTACTTTCGGTGGCCCGATCATCGAAGACAGCCTGTTCTTTTTCACCAGCTACGAAAAACTGAAAAGCACCCGTAGCTCGCCAGCCTTTGGGCCTATCGGTAGCAGTCTGACCAACACCGGTATTACGACTTCCGCCATTACTGGTGCGCAAGGTGTTGCCCGTACCACCTGGGGCATCAATGGCACGACCTTTGACGATGTGGGTGAATTGAATCCCGAAGGCGGCGCACTGGATGTCACCGATAAGCTGATCAAGCTTGACGCCAACCTCGGCGAGCGCCATCGTGCCAGCTTGCGTTGGAGCAAAACCGAGCAATCCGATCCGATTCTTCCAGGCTTCAGTGCCACCGGTTTATCGCTCAGCTCGCAGTGGTACAGTCAGGACAAATCGATTGAAACCTATGTAGGCCAGTGGTTTGCTGACTGGACCGATACTTTCTCGACCGAACTCAAACTTTCCTATCGCGATTACGCCAGTACGCCGATCAATAATTCGGATCTTCCTGCGATTGGCTTGCGCTTTGCCGATCCAAGCCTGCCGACCAGCTCAACCAGTCGCAACCGCTTCCTGAATTTCGGTACGGAACGTAGCCGCCATTTCAATGACCTCGCTACCAAAACCTGGAACCGTTACTTCGCTGGCAACTTGTTTGTCGGTGACCATGAATTGAAGTTCGGTGCTGACTACGATGACAACGAAGTCTATAACGCGTTCTTGCAAGACACGAAAGGTAACTACACTTTCGGTTGTATCAATCAGTCGGTTGCCAATCCTTATACGAATCCCGCACTTGCCGGCCTGAACTGCAATACCGCAACAGCAGCATTGATCGAATTGGCAACACTGGAGAACTTCCAACGCGGCCGTCCAATTACCTATCAGGTACAAGTTGCGGCTCCCGGTTACACACTGGATGATGGCGTTGCCCAGTGGGATTACCAGAACCTAGGTCTGTTCTTCCAGGATACATGGTCAATGAGCAGCAACCTGACTGTGACCATGGGTGTGCGTATAGACAAGAAACAAATGAATACCGCACCGGAACAAAACGTGGCGGCGGGCCTTGGCGTAGTGAACGGTAGCGTCACTGCAAGCACACGCCCACAAAACGGTACTGTCACGCGTGCAACCGGTGGCTTTGGTTATGACAATAGCGTAACGCTGGATGGCAATTCCCTGTTCCAACCTCGTTTCGGCTTTAACTACACTTTCAACACCGATCGCCCAACCCAATTGCGTGGTGGTATCGGTTTGTTTGAAGGCGCTGCGGCCAATGTGTGGCTGTCGAACCCTTACTCGAATACCGGTATTACTACACGTATCACGGGCTGCGGTTTCTCGGGCGTCAGTGCTTGCCCTGCCGGGGTAGCATTCTTCAATCCCGACCCAGGCAATCCAGTCACTGATCCGGATGGCGTTGGTCCGCTGACATTCGGTACGCCCACATCGAACGTTGACTTCCTGTCGCCAGAGCTGGAACAGCCTTCCGTTTGGAAAGCCAATCTTGCTCTCGAACACGAACTCCCTTTCTGGGGAATTACGGCTTCGATTGAATACATCCATACCGAAGTGCAGGACGGCATCTATTACAAGCATTTGAATCTGGGTGCGTCGACCTTGACCGGTGTTGATGGCCGCGAGTTGTATTACACACCTGCAGGCTATAACACCGCTTGCTGGAATAGCTCGGGTTCAACCAATACTTCTGGTGTAGCCGGTGCAGGAAATGCTGCCTGCAACACGATTCGTTCGCGCGCACTCAACAACGCCTCATACAACAATGTGTTGTTGGCAGAACATACCAGCAAGGGTGGTGGCGACAATCTTACCCTCGGCTTGAGCGGCAAATTCCTGCAAGATTGGAACTGGAGCATGGCCTATTCGTACACCAGTGCTACTGAAGTCAGCCCGCTGACATCCTCGGTCTCCAACTCAAGCTGGGCCTCGCGTTCGATCTTCAATCCAAACGAAGATGTCGAGGGCAACTCTGCCTATCTCGTGAAAGACCGTTTCACCGGTCAACTGAACTGGAAACATAATTTCTTCGGAAATAATGCAACCCGCTTCAGCGTGTTTTATGAAGGCCGCAAAGGCAAGCCTTACAGCTGGATTTACAGTAATGACTTGAACGGTGATGGTACCGCCAATGACTTGCTCTATATCCCAGTTCGTGGCGACGGTACGGTCGTGTTCCGTGACGTAAACACAAGTGGTAGCAGCGTTGATGAAGAAACAACATTCTGGAATATCGTAGCTGCCAACGGCCTCGCGCAGTACGCTGGCGGCGCGGTAACGCGTAACTCTTCGTTCGCTCCGTGGAGCCATAACTTCGACGTGCGTATTAGCCAGGAATTCCCGGGCTTCTTTGAAGGCAACAAGGCTTCGTTGACGCTTGATCTCCTCAATGTGGGCAATTTGCTCAACAAGAAATGGGGCCGTATCGACGAAATCGGCTTCGCATCACAAGGTGGTTTGTCGCGTAGTTTCGTCAACTATCTCGGCCTGGATGCTGCCGGCAACTACATCTATGGTGTAGATGGCACGGTTGAAGATTTCGTTACCCGTCAAGATCGCGGTGAATCAGCTTGGGCTGCACAGCTGACCGTGAAGTATGAATTCTAAGTAATTGTCTTTGCTTCAACTTCAAACGGCCGGGGAAACCCGGCCGTTTTTTTTGTCGCCATCAACAAGGCAGCGGCTGGATCGTCAACAAGTCGCATGCAAAATGCTAGAGTATTCGTTCAACTAAAAAATGACGAAAAGAGAACAGGAAGATGACTGAAGAATTTGCAAAATTGGCGACGGTGAATGACGAAATTTCGCCGCGTGGTGGACTAGATGTATTGTCGCGTTCCGAAGTGGCGCGCTTGCGTGACGCGTCGGGCGGCGGCTTGCATGATCTGCTCCGCAAGTGCGCCCTTGCCGTGTTGACGACCGGCAGTGACTCGGACGATCCGCGTGCGGCACAACAGAAATATCCGGATTTCGATATCCAGGTATTGCAGCAGGCACGTGGTATCAAAATCGCATTGCAAAATGCACCGGCAACGGCTTTTGTCGATGGTGAACTGATTCGCGGTGTTGCCGAATTACTGTTTTCCGTTGTACGCGATATCGCCTATGTCGCCACAGAAATCAGCGAGGGCAGGAAATTTGATCTGGCGACTAGCGACGGCATGACCGGTGCCGTATTTGAAATTTTGCGAAATGCCCGTGTGATGCGTCCGTATCAGGATCCGAATTTGATTGTTTGCTGGGGCGGTCATTCCATTGGCCGCGAAGAATACGTTTACACCAAGGCAGTCGGTTATGAACTCGGTCTGCGCCGCCTGGATATCTGCACCGGCTGTGGTCCAGGCGCCATGAAGGGCCCGATGAAGGGAGCCACGATTGCCCACGCCAAGCAGCGCCGAAGCAATAATCGTTACATCGGCATTACCGAGCCAGGCATTATTGCGGCGGAATCACCGAACCCGATCGTGAATCATCTCGTCATCATGCCGGACATCGAAAAACGTCTGGAAGCCTTCGTGCGCGTAGGCCACGGCATCATCGTATTTCCCGGCGGCGTCGGTACAGCGGAAGAAATTCTTTATTTGCTGGGTATTCTTTTGCATCCAGACAATGCCGACATGCCGTTCCCGCTGGTGTTTACCGGGCCTAAATCTGCCGCCGCCTATTTCGAGCAGATCGACCAGTTCCTGCGATTAAGCCTGGGCGAAGCGGCGACTTCACGATACAAGATCATTGTCGATAATCCACCCGAAGTGGCACGACAAATGGCATTGGGTATGAAGAAAGTACGTGAGCAGCGTATCGCCGAAAAAGACGCCTTTTTCTTCAACTGGTCATTGCATATTCCATTCGAATTCCAGCAGCCATTCGTACCGGATCATGCCGCCATGGCCGGCTTGAATCTTCATCACGATCAGCCGGTGCATTTATTGGCGGCGGATCTCCGGCGTGCGTTTTCCGGCATCGTTGCCGGTAACGTGAAAGAAGACGGTATGCGCAATATCGAGCAATACGGCCCGTTCCAGATTGATGGCGATCTCGATATCATGAAAGCGCTGGATGGTTTGCTACAGGCTTTCGTCGCCCAGCGCAGAATGAAAATGAGCGGCGAATACAAGCCTTGTTATCGTGTGGTCAGTGCCTGATCTTATGGTTCGACAGGAAGGCTGATAACCGCAACGAATCTGCCATTTTCGATACGCGTATCCAGTTTGGCACGCCCCCGGCTTAATGCGTTTATCCGTTCCCGTGAAGACAGCAAGCCGACCTGGTGTCCCGATACGACGGTCGGCTTGTTCTTCGGCATGTCATTGAGTACCGAGATACTGATGTCGTTCTGTTCTGCACGGACAATGATTTCAACATTCACGCAGGTTGAAGAGGGCTCCATGCCGTGCTTGATGGCATTTTCGATCAGGGGCTGTATGGAAAGCGCCGGAACCTTGATGTCCGGCAAAGGTGAGGGCAGATCCCAATGGATATTCAGGCGATCGGCAAAGCGCAGCGATTCGATTTCCACGTAGCCTTTTGCCAGCCCAAGCTCATCTTCGAGACTGATTTCCTGCCGGCCGGACAATGCGGCACGAAACAGGTCGGCGAGGTTCAACAGCAGGCGCTCAGCCTCTTCCGGACGACCGTGGACCAGCGAAGCACCAGCATTGAGGGTGTTAAACAGAAAGTGCGGCTGAATGCGCGCTGTCAGGGCCTCGAGTTCGGCCTGCTTTGCAATGACGGCCAGCTGTCGCGCCTGCCAGTGATTCTGGAAAGCTGCCAGCCCCAGCATACCGACCAACAAGGCGATCATGATTATCTTGACGAGAAATACCGGCAGGCTGACATCGAGGTGGGTGAGCCCCATTTCCATCAAGTACCAGGCGCCAGTTGCCACGATCCCACTGCACGCGACGAGGATGCCCAGCGCGATCCAGGAAACTCGCAGGGGTTTCATCGCACTCAATCGGTGCCGCATCACAAACAGAAGACCCATAGTCAACAGGATGATCCATTGGGTCATCAGGGAGGCCAGTCCGAAATAAACCCATCGATCCCCTATGAATCCGGGTGCCAAAGCCAGCAGTGCGGCCACTGACTCCCCGATAAACACGATGGACAGCATTCTGGGGGCCTGCCACAGCGTATCTAGTGGACTCAGGGCTTGTTGGTCTGCTGAGGGTGCTGGACGATGCATTGGGCAATACTAACCGAAGTTGAATTCTCGGGGCCTGCATAGAAGGGCGGCTCCGATGAACCGCCTGCCAAGGGTAATGTTCCGCCTGTCGGGTACTGGGTGCTTTTCGCGGAACCCTGATTGTATTCTGCCAATGCCCTAAAACGAGGTGGTAAGGATGCGTCATCCTGGAGCAAAAAAAATGCCTAAGAGCACAAGAATGTACTACTCGCCCGGCTTCTCCCTTCTGGAGCTGATGATCGCGATAGCCATATTGGGAATACTACTTGCCTTGGCACAGCCGGGTTTTGTATCTGTATTAAACGCCAATCGCCTCACGGGAACTGCCAACGAGTTATTGACCACGATGCAGGTGGCACGTTCGGAAGCCGTAAAGCGTAATGCCCGCGTAGTCGTCTGTCGCAGCGATAATCCCGATGCCGCCACGCCGGCCTGTAATACCGGTGCAGGCAATTGGTCCGGCTGGATATCCTTTGTCGATGATGGTGGCGCCACACCGGCCAATGCAAGAAACAACACGCTTGAAGCCGGCGAAACCGTATTGCGTGTCGGCTCGATACAGGCACCTCTCGTGGTGGTTGCCAGTCCCGCTATTTCCGGAGCATCGCAGAGAATCGTTTTTCGTGCCGATGGTATGGCGCGTGCGGCAACTTCGTTGTTGTTTGGTCAGCTGAGAGTGTGCATTCCGACCGCAGAGCCTGCGGACAATGCCCGAGATCTGGCGATAGCCACCGGTAGCCGGATGGGCGTCAAGAAAAAAAATGCAGCGGGTGCCTGTGGCGCACCAACCAATGCGGAGAGTTGATATGAGGAAGGGCCCAGTGAAAAAATTCCGTTCAATCAGTAAAGGCACCAGCCTGATTGAAGTCATGGTTTCCGTTCTGATTCTCTCGATCGGCTTGCTTGGCATTGCCGCAATGCAGGCAACTGCCCTGCGCAACACACAGAGTTCGGTTGAGCGCACGCAAGCCGTTATTCAAAGTTATTCGGTGATGGATGCCATGCGTGCGAATATCATTTCGGCACGAGCGAATGCCTACAACACCGGCGGCTGGATGTGCGCTGCTCCCGGCGGCACCGATTTGGTAAGCACCGACAAGGCGCGCTGGGCTGCAGCTATGCAATCCACGATTGGTACCGGCGCTTGCGGACGCATTAGCTGCGCTTCCAATGTCTGCACCGTGGATGTGCGCTGGGATGATGCACGCGGTACTGCCGATGTCGCAGATCAGGCTAATTACACAATCACCACGGTGGGTCGTCTATGAAACCTTACTTGCCGAAGAGTGAACAGGGCTTCAGCCTGATTGAATTGATGATTGCGATAGGCTTGGGCATTCTCGTTGTTGGAGCCACACTGGCAATTTTCTCCACCAACAAAAATACCTACGTAGCCTCCGAGAACGTTGGTCGTATTCAGGAAAACGCACGTGCTGCATTCGAAATCATGGGCCGTGAATTGCGTGAAGCGGGCGGCAATCCATGCTCGAACAGTGCCAATCCCGAGCTTCAGATACCAACCGTCGTGGTGTTGAATTCAGCCGCCTCAAACTGGTGGAGCAACTGGACTAATCCGGTGTTCGGTTATGAAAATGGCGCGTTGGCGGGCACTGCTGCAGGTACGGATGCCATAGAGGTCAAGTCTGCTACGGGTGCTTATTACACCGTAACCGCCAACAACACCGGCGGCAGTACCTTTACGCTGAACACGGCAACAAATGATCTTGCCGTCAATGACATTTTGATGGTCTGTGATTTTGTCGAAGCGGCAATATTCCAGAAAACATCGGGCTCGGGTGCGACGGTTACCTATGCCTCCGGTGCGGGAAGCCCGGGCAACTGCACATCCAATTTGGGCAGGCCGCCATCGGGAACGGCGACTTGCAGCAGTACTGTCAGTTATCAGTTCCAACCCAACTCGGTTATGTCGCGTATGAGTTCGGCTCAGTGGTATCTCGCCGACAATGGTCGCAATGGCGGTCGCTCCCTGTACCGGCGCACTGTTCGTGCTGGCGTTGCCACAGTGGAAGAAATTGCTGAAGGTGTGCGCAATATGCAGGTTACTTATCTGCTCTCGGGCGCAGTACCCACCTATGAAAATGCGGCAACCATTACAACGGCCGGACGTTGGTTGGACGTGACCGCCATCCGTGTTGATCTCACAATGGAAGGTACCGATAACATTGGTACCGATGATCAACGATTGGTCCGCAACATGTCGACGGTCGTAGCACTGAGGAATCGCAACGAATGAACACTTACACGATGAAACGGCAACGAGGCGTGTCTTTGCTGATTGTGCTCCTGCTTCTTTTGATCATGACCTTGCTTGGCTTGGCAGGATTGCGCAGCACCGTGATGCAGGAACGCATGAGTGGTAACTTGCTGGATCGCGGCATTGCATTCCAGGCCGCCGAGACCGCCTTGCGGGAAGCGGAAGCCATTGCAAGAACGGCGCCGGATTTTCCGGGAACGCCAGGCGCAGCGGCTGACAGCGCCTGTGTTGCAGGATTATGCCAACTGCCTACCGGCGCCGTAGATCGCTGGAAGACCATTCCAGCAGGCGAATGGCGCAATGCGACCACGACGTTGGGCGCAACGAATGCGACCCAGGCCCAATTCATCATCGAAGAGCTGGGTGCTGCAGAAACAACTCTGGGCTGCAGGTCAAACACCAGAGAAGATCCCTATGAAAATGGTTGTTTAACACCGAGATATCGCATCACTGCGCGCGCAATTGATCCGACGGCTGCCAATAGCGCCAACCGCTCGCAAGTTATTTTAACTGCCAATTACGCGCCTTGATCCAGGGAGAATCACAAATGAATTCGTTACATAAATCAATGCAAAGTATGGAAGCCCGACATGCGCCGCACCCGCTTGCGCTTGCGCTCGGCATAGCCTGTTCGCTGTTCTTCGTCAGCACGGTTCAAGCAGGCATTGTCACGCCCAATTCTCCGTTGCAGACCGGCACGAAAGTACCGCCGAATATCATGCTGATGCTGGATGACTCCGGCTCCATGGCGGAAACCAATATGGATGACCCGACGCTGGGTAATTTTACTGGCGGCGGTCTGAGCGGTTCAGAGCTCAGCACCATGCAGTTGCGTGCTTATGCCAACAATTCCATTTTCTACAATCCTGCCGAGACTTACCTGCCATGGCGGCTTGCAAATGGTACACGGATGGCGAGTACGCCTTATACGGCCGTATATACCGACACATCGAAGGCCAGTGGCAGCACTACCAATTTGACCACAGCCAATCAGGAAGTTTACTACCCGATCAACCCGGCACTGGAAACAACCAATGCCGTTGACTATTACCGTTACCGTTTCAAAACCGATGGTACGGCTGACCGTTGCCAGCGTACGCAGGTGCTGGGTGTCTGGGGCTGGAATGCTTGCGTAACAGGCATTACCAGTTTCACCTGGACGACACCGACAGGCCCGGTAACCCGTACCTTGGCGCAAGAGAAGCAAAACTACGCCAACTGGTATTCGTACAACCGCACGCGGATGAAAGTGGCGAAGTCTGGCGCAAGCTCGGCATTTGGTGACTTGGGCGAGGATATTCGCGTCGGCATGCGCTCGCTTTGGAATAACAGCGGGTCTAGCAACTTCAATATTCCAGTCACCGTCGATAATGGCCTGTTCCGTAATCAGACCACGCCTGCGGTCACCAATAACCGCACCAACTGGTACAACGCCCTGTTCTCGTCAACGGCAAACAATGGCACACCCCTGAGGTCTGCCCTGCGGAATATGGGTACCTATTACACCGATACTTCGGCAACGGGCCCATGGGGTCCCGAAGCAACTGCATTGCAAATCGCCTGTCGACAGAACTTTACGATTCTGACGACCGATGGTTATTGGAACGGTGACTCAGGCTTTGCGGAAGCAGACGGCGACAGTGTCAGCGGACCCGTCATCACCAGCCCGACAGGCGCGACTTATCAATATGTTCCGGGAAGGCCTTACAGCTCTGCCACTGCCAATACGCTGGCTGACGTGAGTATGCGTTATTGGAAAAACGATTTACGTACCGATTTGCCGAACATCGTGCCCCCAAGTGCGGATGATCCGGCATTCTGGCAACACATGGTTACCTTTGGCCTGTCGATCGGTTTGCGCGGAACGCTGAATCCCGCGACCGATCTCGACAAGCCAGGAGCCAGCAACGATTTGACCGATGGTGGACTGACGTGGCCGGTCCCTGCTGCCGACAGCATTAATAACATCGACGATCTCTGGCATGCCGCCGTGAACTCGCAAGGGACTTTCGTTGCTGCTTCGACGCCGGACGATTTCTCGAAAGGCTTGCGTGATGCTTTGGCTGCGATTGTTGCCAGAACGGGTTCGAGTTCCAACGTGGCAGCCAATAGTGTGTCCGTTGGTTCAAATACGCGCTTGTTCCAAGCCAGCTATATTTCGGGTCAATGGACCGGTGAACTGGCGGCTTATCCAATCTCCGGTACGGGTATTTCGGCAACTGCCAGCTGGAAGGCGTCGGCTTTGTTGCCTGTACATGCATCGCGCAATATTTTCACGACAACCAATACCTCTGGTGGTACTGGTGGCGGCGCAGTGTTTCCGACGGCGGCGCAAACTACTGCTCTGACGGCGACGATTGCCAGCTATATCCGGGGCGACAGGTCCTTGGAATCGCAGAATGCCGGTACCTTCCGCGACCGTGTTCAGGTGTTGGGCGATATCGTCAATTCATCTCCTGCATTCTCGAGGGAATCCAACACCGTTTTCGTCGGCGCGAACGACGGCATGATGCATGCCTTCAATGCCGCAACCGGTGTTGAAACTTTCGCTTACGTGCCGGGCATTATCAATCTCGTCAATTTGAAGACCCTGGTGAATTCGCCCTACGACCACCGCTATCTGGTTGATGGTCCGGTTGTGGTTTCCACCACCCGTCAAACGGCTTCGAAAAATATTCTGGTAGGTACGCTCGGTCGTGGTGGCAAGGGACTCTATGCACTCGATGTGACGACGCCCGCAAGTTTCAACGCAACCAAAGTGTTGTGGGAATACGTAGGTGATAATGATCTGGGGCAAGTCATCAGTCGTCCGTTCTTTACCAAGATCAATAATGGTACGGAAGTGATTATTGTCAGCAACGGCATCAACAGCACCAATGATGGCGCAGCGTTGTTCGTGATCAACGCGACGACGGGTGCATTGATCAGGAAAATCGTGCCAAGCGGTGCTACCGGTAATAATGGTTTGTCGGAACCAACCGGCGTTGACCTCGATTTCAATGGCACGACCGACTATGTCTACGCCGGCGATTTGCTGGGTAATGTCTGGAAGTTTGATTTATCGGCTAGCAACCCGTCTTCATGGGCTGTTGCCAACAGCGGCACACCTTTGTTCATCGCCAAAGACGCTTCCAACAATCTGCAACCCATTTCTGGTGGTATCGGTTTTGCGATTGATCCTGCGACCTTTAATACCTGGATATATTTCGGCACCGGTCGCTATATGACAGCAGGCGATCCTGCCAATATGGCCGTGCAAACCTGGTATGGCTTGATTGATGCTAATGCAACTATCTCCGGTCGTGCCGTGTTGAAACAGCGCAAGATTGTCGCTGCCGGTACTTTCGCCGGCAAGCTTGTACGGGCAGTCGAATACAGTGTTGCCGGTGACATGGCTGGCAAGAAGGGCTGGTATATAGATCTGGTCATGCCGCCAAATCCTCCCGGCACTGCACAAGGCGAACGAATGATTGGTGTGCCAATCGTGCGCGGTGACAACTTGATCAGCTCCAGTATCATTCCGACCACGGATGCTTGTTCACAAGGTGGTACGGGTTATATCAACTCGGTGAAGGCATTTACCGGCGCCGCAGGAACGATCGGTGCCAACGGTTCACTGGACGTGAATAATGATCAAAATTTTGGAAATGATCTAATTGGTGGATATCTCATATCGTCGGTAGATCTGGGTATTTTCATGCCAACGGACAGTCTGTATCTCACTCCGGGTGCTTCCATTCTTGATCCAAATGGCTGCCAGGCGCTGATTCTTGCCGGTGGTTCACGAGGTGATGTGGCGGGTGTCTGCGGTGACAGCACTCTCGTCAAGGGTCGTATTTCCTGGCGCGAGATTATCGGAGATTGATGAATGAAAACTATAACCGTACGGCAAAACCACAATATTCACGCAGGTACCACCATGAACCGTCGTCAAAAAGGCTTCACCTTGATGGAATTGATGATCGTTATCGCGATCATCGGTGTGTTGGCGTCAGTTGCGGTACCCAGCTATTTGCAGTCGGTCAGAAAGTCCAATCGTAAAGCTGCCGCGACCTGCCTGATTGAGCAGGCGCAGTATGCGGAAAGGGTTTACACGACCACGATGAGCTACGCGACTATCGTCGCACCCACCACAGGTTGCGCAGCCGAGTTGAATTCGCGCTACAACTTCACGGTTGCAAAGACGGCCAATACCTACACCTTCAGTGCGGTAGCAAAAAGCGATCAGCTTCAGGATACGGATTGCTTGAACTTGGCGATCACCCAAACAGGTGCGAAAACGGTCTCGGGAGCAAACTCGGCAACCCCGAACAAGTGCTGGTCAAAATAGTTTGTAGAGTCATCAGTTCCATAAACAAAAAAGCCTGCATTTAGCAGGCTTTTTTGTGTTTTATTTGGCGCCCGAAGTTGGACTCGAACCAACGACCCCCTGATTAACAGTCAAGTGCTCTAACCAGCTGAGCTATTCAGGCAAGGCGCGTATTTTGCGATGATAGCGCCGATACGTCAACCCAAATATCGCTAAAATTGCTGGGTGCAGCTAGTTTGAGGGCTTTCCGCAACCCTGACACGCCCTTTGTTACTTAGAAATAAAGAGCGCGCGCGCCTGGGGCTGCGTTCATCGCATAGCTTGAAATGTACGTTTGAACCAAAATTGCCTCCGCCCGATTGGAATGCAATCCTTGTCCTGCCTGCGCTGGTCAGGATGTGCAAATCTGGCGATATTTTATCGTAGCTGCCCAGTTTTTTATCCTCTGCATCGCGCTCCCGGTTGGCATTCTTGTCTTCGAAACTTAACCATCCGTGGCTCCAGTCGAAGGAGTTATCGCAACTGCTGCCATTCGAACTTGGACATAGAACTGCCCTGGTTCCGCCTGTAAACGAGAAATTCACTGCATTGTTGATGGAAGTAAAAATGGCAGATTCTGCCACCCCCATATCGCTGCGCGCGCTGGCACTTGAATAGGCAGGAATGGCGACGATAAAAACGATAGCCAGAATCGCCAGCGCGACCAGAAGCTCCAAAAGCGTAAAGCCGGATATCCTGTTCATGATTGCTCCCTAAATGAATGTGTTGGCATTCTGGATGGAGTCTTGGGTGATGCTTGTCGGGCATATTTGCGCTTGAGTGTAGGAATTTTCTGATGGGCGAGACCTCGTTGCCACTGCAGTCACATGCCCGGGCTATACTGCTGGTTTAATTTTTCGGCGCGTTCCATGACTGACCGTTTCGAGCTTGTGTCACCCTTTCAGCCCGCTGGTGATCAGCCGCAGGCGATTGCCCGTTTGATCGAAGGCTTTGAAGCAGGCTTGGCGCATCAAACTCTGCTCGGGGTGACGGGTTCGGGCAAGACATTCACGATTGCCAACATGATCCAGTCCGTGCAAAAGCCGACGCTGGTATTGGC
>JAKQKT010000263.1 GCA_029560515.1 Pseudomonadota bacterium | reverse complement strand
TCTTGCCGAATGAAAGGGATTGCCCTTTACATTGCTCAAGAACGGTAATTTTCATGCCAGCTACAGTTATCAATGTCAAACCCGCACCCCAGCAAAATCGCCTGTTATCCGCTTTGCCCAAAGAAGTACAAGAGCGTGTGTATCCCAATCTCGAATTGGTTCCCATGGCGCTGGGCATGGTTTTGTACGAATCCGGCGATACCATGCGCCACGTCTATTTCCCGACCGACTGCATCGTGTCCCTGCTTTACGTGATGCAGAACGGTGCATCGGCTGAAATTTCGGTAGTCGGCAATGAAGGCGTGGTCGGCATTTCGCTATTCATGGGTGGCGAGAGCACGCCAAGCCGTGCGGTAGTGCAAAGTGCTGGTTATGCGTATCGCCTGTCCGGCGAAATGATGAAAGATGAATTCAATCGTCATGGTGAAACGCTGATGCTGATGCTGCGTTATACCCAGGCGCTGATTACCCAGATGGCACAGACCGCCGTTTGCAATCGCCACCATACGATTGATCAACAACTTTGCCGCTGGTTACTGCTGTCGCTGGACCGTTTGCGGAGTAACCGTTTGACGATGACGCAGGAGTTGATCGCGAACATGCTTGGCGTCCGTCGGGAAGGCGTTACCGATGCCGCCGGCAAGCTGCAAAAATTGCACGTGATTGAATATTCGCGCGGTGAAATTACCGTGCTTGATCGTGCCAAGCTGGAAAGCCTGAGCTGCGAGTGCTATGCGGTCGTCAAAAAGGAAACGGATCGTTTATTGCCGGGCATCCATCCGACCGAACAGCTGAAAGATTCACATCTCGTCAGTGAGCATGAATCGGGACATGGCATATCCCAGGACTGAAGTCGGCATTTTTGCATCGTCTTGCCCAGGCAGGAAAATGGCCATGCATGTTTTTGCCGGTGACATTCCGTATGTCGTGCAGCGTACATAATTCATCATGCAAAATACCCGGCACCAATTTGCCGTGTTTCGCTAAATAGCTGATTCTTCCCGTAAAAATGGCTGGCATGCAATATGGAACGCCTGTTTCGAGAACTCCACTCGAAAAAACGGTGATCCCCATGTCTTCCATTCCATTTGCATTACAGCGTAATCATTTGTTGGCTGCCTTGTCGCCTGCTGTCATGGATCGTCTGCGGCCGCATCTTGAAATAAAAGCATTGGCTGCGGGTGAAGTTTTATATGAGTCCGGCGATGACCGTCACCATGTCTATTTCCCGGTCGATTGCATCGTATCGCTTTTGCATGACACCGAATCCGGATCATCGGCGGAAATCTCCATGGTAGGTAACGAAGGCCTTATCGGCGTCACTTCCTTCATGGGTGGCCAATGCAGCCCGTGGCGTGCGGTAGTTCAAAACGCCGGTTTCGCCTATCGCATGCCGGTGCAAAAAATGCATGAGGAGTTCGGACGACACGGTGAACTCGCGGAATTGATGCTGCTTTATACCCAATCACGCATCGTGCAAATGTCGCAAACTGCGGTCTGTAATCGTCACCATTCGATCGAGCAGCAGGTCTGCCGCTGGTTGCTGCAGTCCTTGGACCGCTTGCCGACATCGACCATCAGGATGACGCAGGAACTTCTCGGCAATGCACTGGGCGTGCGCCGCGAAGGCGTGACCGTTGCCGCCTGCAAGTTAAACAGCATCGGCGCAATTGAATACAGTCGCGGAAAGATCGAGGTTATCGATCGCGATCAACTCGAATCCCTGAGTTGCGAGTGTTATGCAGTGGTCAGGAAGGAAACGCAGCGCTTGTTGCCACCTGCCGAGGAACTGGACCGTCCTTTAAGTCGGCCCACAGGACGTGTCGTTGCATTCAAGAATCCTGCGGTTGGCCAAGACAGCACCCGTCGGCTACCCGCAGTTTCCGGTTGTTTCGTGAACTGAATGCCTTGAAGATTCCCAGCAGGTCGCATCGGATATAGCACCGCGAAGCTTTGATGGTGCCGTGCTCCTTGTGTAAAATGCCGGCATGCGCAACAGGGGCTTCCAGACATTTTTTGCACGCATGGCCTTGCTGGCCATGTTGTTGCTGGTGTTCGCGCCGAGCGTTAGCCGCTGGATAGCAAGTAACAATGCAGACTCGGGCTCCAACTGGGTCGAAATGTGTACCGCGACCGGCTTGAAAATAGTGAATCTCGCGGACTTCGGAAAAAGCGAACTGCCCAAGCCAACACAGATGGGCCAGGATTGTGCCTATTGCCCACTCGTGGCTTCCATCGCGCCACTACTATTGTTAATCGCGTTAATTTTTCCGCTGATTGCGGAAAACGCCATCACGATCGCACGACAAACCGTTCTTCGAGTCTTTTTGTACCCCAGCGGCCTGGGTTCACGCGGACCGCCCGTTCTTCTCTGACACACACCTAGCTCATCGCGCATCGTCTGATAGCGCGTTCGTACCCGTGTTTTGGAGAATCCCAAATGTTATTGAATTTTGTCGCGAAGCCGCGTGCTTCGCGCCTGGCCGTTGCTGTTGCCCTGGCCATTTTGCCTGTTATCACGTGTGCTGCCGATACCGATGCAGACAACCCGTCACACAAAAATAAAACCGAAGAAGAAACGAAGATTCTGGATGCCGTTGAAGTGCGTGCCCAGGAAGTCGAGCGTCGCGAGCAACGCTTGCATCGGGTGCAGCATGAAGGCTCCAGCGTCACGATTGATCGCGAACGCCTGGAACAAAGTAATGTGATCGGCAGCGAGGATTTGCTGCGCTACGCACCGAACCTGACGATTCGCTCGCGCTATATCGGTGATCGCAATGCGCTGATCGGAGGTCGCAGCAATTCCACTACGCAGGGCTCGCGGTCGCTGGTGTATATCGATGGCTTGTTGATCAGCGACCTGCTGGGTGCCAGTTTCAATCCGCCGCGCTGGGGCATGGTGAGTCCGGCGGAAATTCAAAGCATGGATGTGTTGTATGGCCCGTTCTCTGCCGAATTGCCGGGCAATTCCATGGGCACGACAGTGCAGATCACCACGCGCTATCCGCGTGATTTGACGATCACCGCCGATACGCAATTATTCTCGCAGAATTTTTCCGATGACTACGGTTACAAGGAAAGCTTCGACGGCAATCGACAGAATGTGACGATGGGCGAGAGTTACGAACGCTGGCGCTGGTTCGGCGCAGTGAGTCGTCTCGATACCACCTCGCATCCCATGCAATATGCGACTGCCAATTTCATCGCGGCCAATAATCAGCCGGTCGTGAATGGTGCCATTGTCGATATCGATCCGAATAATCTGGCGCGCGTCATTATCGGCCCGACCGGGATTGAAGATACTCAACAAATCAATGCGAAATTCAAAACGGGTTTTGATATCAGTGACGATGCCACGCTGGAATTCGTGCTTGGTTACTGGCAGAACGATTACGACCGCCGTGCGATTTCATTCCTTACCGACAATACCGGCGCTCCGGTTTACAACGGTGACCGCCGTCTGCCCGATGGTCGTGCCATCCGTATTACCAATAGCGCCTTCTCACCGCAGGCTGGCAATGAAGAACATTGGCAGAGCGCATTGTCGCTGACCTGGAAGCTCAATGAACATTGGGCACTGCAAGCCATTGCCTCCGACTACCGGGTGGCCGAAAACGAATTGCGCAGCGCCACCACAGCACCGCCGACTGCAAATAATGGCGGTGCCGGCACGGTCAGCTTTGGCGATGGAACCGGCTGGAATACCTTCGATTTGAAACTCGATGGCCATTTTGAATCGCATCGTTTTCGTTACGGTATTCATGCCGATCGTTATGTGCTGGATAGCAGCGTATTCAATACCGCCGATTGGCGTAGCGGCGTTCCCACCACACGCACCAGCATCTTTGGAGGCAAGGCAAAAACTTTCGCCGCCTATATGCAAGACGATTGGAAATTCGCGCCAGGCTGGGAACTCGGCGCCGGTCTTCGTTATGAACAATGGACGGCATTCGATGGCGTGCGTGGCGTCAATGCCAACCCGGTCCTGTTATATGCCGAACGCACGATTGATGGCTTCTCGCCCAATTTGAGCCTGAGCAAGGAACTCGGTGATGACTGGACGGCACGCGCAAGCATCGGCAAGGCAGTACGTTTTCCGACAGTATCGGAACTGTTCCAGGGTTCGGTATCCGGTCAGGTCATCGTCAACAGCGATCCGAACCTGAGACCGGAAGAAAGTTTTTCGAAAGAATTCGCGCTCGAAGGTCATCTCTGGAACGGCGATGTGCGAGCCAGTCTGTTTGAAGACGATATTCGCAATAGTCTGTTTAGCCAGACCAATTTATCGGTCACGCCGAATGTCACTAACATCCAGAATATCGGTCGTATGCGCAATCGGGGCATCGAGTTTGTCGGTGAATGGAAGGATGTGGGCGTTGACGGCCTCAGTCTGACCAGTAGCCTTGCATTCAATCGCTCGAGAATTCTCGACAATAATAATTTTCCGGCAAGCGAAGGAAAACGCGCGCCGCGAATACCTTCAACGCGTGCATCGGCGGTGTTGAGCTACAAGGCCAACGAGGACTGGCGATTCAGCTTGTCGGGCCGCTATTCGGGCCGTCAATGGAACACGCTAGACAATATCGACAGCAACCCGGACGTATTCGGCGGCACTTCCAGCTTCACGGTATTCGATGCCAAAGTCACTCGTCGATTATTTGATGGGCTCAGCCT
>JAKQKT010000256.1 GCA_029560515.1 Pseudomonadota bacterium | reverse complement strand
TTGGGATTGACTTGTCGATGCGCCATAAACCAGGCCGTCAGAAACACGGTTGGCAGGCTTGCTGCTTGTTCGAAGCTCAGGTTTTCCGGCATTCGGAATAGTCGTGTGGTATCGAGCACGATATGACTGGTGTAACCACCGAATAAAGTGACGCCGATAATCTTGTCGCCGATTTGATATTCGTTGACATCGGGATGTGCTTCGATAACTTCACCGGCAACTTCAAAGCCCGGTGTAATCGGATAACCATGCAAACGCTTGGCCGATTCATACAAGCCCATGCGGATAATGCCGTCGGCATAATTCAAACCCGCCGCATGTACTTTGATCAGAACCTGATTGGATTGCAGTGCTGGTGTTTGAAACTCGATCAGTTTCAAAACATCGTAATGCCCCGGTTTTTCAATGATGATTTTTTGCATGGAACCAATTTATCACGCGTAGCCCGGGTCATGGCTCCATCTGACCCGGGAGCTCGATTGCCGTAAATTAAAAAAGGCCGGCTTATTCAAGCCGGCCCCCGAGTGCATAAGCAACTCAAACTGTTACAAATTCTTGTGTTTCCCCGGGTCAGGAGGAGCCATGACCCGGGCTACATCAACCGCGCTGTGCCGATGGGTCACGACGCTTCGGACCATTGCCGGCGCCGTGTTTTTTAGGGCCGGCGTGCGCATGCGATGCAGGCTGGCCGGTTTTACCCGGGGCAGCATGCGGGCGACGTCCGCGTTTTTGTGGTGGACGATCACCGCCCGGACGCGGGCTGTTGTTCGCGGGACGACCGGAATCATTACCCATGCGAATCGCACGGCTGGCTTCGAAGCCTGGCACGGTAATCATTTCGATGTCGGCTTTCAACACGCGGTGAATTGCGCGCAGCAATTGTGCTTCTTCCGGAGCAACCAAAGAGATCGCTTCACCGGTAGCGCCGGCGCGGCCGGTACGACCAATGCGGTGGATGTAATCTTCGGCCACCATCGGCAGGTCGTAATTGATCACGACCGGCAGTTGCGGAATATCCAGACCACGGGCGGCAACGTCGGTAGCGACGAGAACGCGGGCTTTGCCGGATTTGAAATCGTTCAATGCTTTCAAACGCTGGGCTTGCGATTTGTTGCCGTGAATCGCCACGGAACGAATGCCGGCTTTTTCCAGATGTTCGGCCAGACGGTTGCAACCATGCTTGGTTTTACCGAATACCAGGATTTGTTCCTGATAACGTTCGGCCAGCATTTGTGTCAGCAGGTCGCGTTTACGGCCGGTATCGACCGGATGTGCGCGATGGCTGACCGAGGAAGCAACAGCGTTTTGTGCCGATACTTGCACCTGGCTTGGATTTTTCAGGAAATCGATCGCGAGTTTCTTGATTTGATCTTCGAAGGTGGCCGAGAACAACAAGGTTTGACGCACTTTCGGCAAATAGGTCAACACGCGACGGATGGCAGGCAGGAAGCCCATATCCAGCATGCGATCGGCTTCGTCGAGCACCAGCATCTGGACATCGCCCAATTGCAGCGTGCCTTGTTCGATATGGTCGATCAGACGGCCCGGTGTTGCCACCAAAATATCAACGCCACGACGCAATGCGTCGATTTGCGGGCTCATGCCGGCGCCGCCGTAAACAACGGTCGAAGGCATGCGCAGATATTTACCGTACTTGCGGATGCTGTCGTGCACTTGCACGGCGAGTTCGCGGGTAGGAGTGAGGATCAATGCGCGCGGACGACGCGACGTGCGTTGCGTGCTGAGTTCGCTGATGCGCTGAAGCATCGGCAAGGAGAAGGCTGCGGTCTTGCCAGTGCCGGTTTGGGCACCGCCGAGCAGATCGCGACCAGCAAGAATGAGGGGGATGGCTTCGGCCTGGATTGGCGTCGGCGTGGTGTAATTGGTTTCGGACAGCGCGCGCAGCAGCGCAGGCGAAAGCCCAAGCGTTTCAAAAGACATGTGTAACTCCGTTGTACCCGGAGCTTTCCCTGAAACCGTGCTCGGAGCTTTATTTTGTCGCCTTGGAATGGAATCAAGCCAGGCGGTTTGCGCGACGAAACGTACGGGAGAGGTGGCTTGTTCGATCCAGAAGGACCGCCGGCCAGCCAAGGGGACAACGAACCCGGAGCAGCAAACGG
>JAKQKT010000211.1 GCA_029560515.1 Pseudomonadota bacterium | reverse complement strand
TCTTTTTCATGCTGCATGCCGACTGATTTCAGCAAGGCAATGCAGGAATGATTGCTGGGCATGGTAATCGCCACAAGACGATCAAGCCCGAATTTGTCGCGAGCATGTTGCACGCAGGCACTGGCGGCTTCTCTTGCATAGCCCTGGCCCCAGAAATCGGGGTGAAAAGCAAAACCGATATCGACATCTTCCAGGTTTTCCCGTTTCAGCAAACCGCACAGGCCGATTGCCTGCCGGCTCGATTTTATTTCGACAAGATACAGCCCGAAACCGTATTTTTCGATCATTGCCAATGGGCCGCCATGTATATAGCCAAGGGCATCCTCCCGATTGTGCACGCCACGATCGCCGATAAATTCCAGCCATGACGGCTGGTTGAGCAGATCCAGAATAAATTCGGCGTCGGCATCGGTCAGCCAGCGCAAAATCAAACGTTCGGTTTCAAGTACCCTGACTGTCATGCGCGGCTGCCGGAAATTGGGTGAGTCAAATATGAAGACTGGCTTTCATCCGAGCCGGAAATAGCCGAGTCGCGATGTCGCCCATGAAAAAAAGGAAGCCGTAAACGCTTGCAATGAACATGGCAAACGGCACCTGATAGAAAGGCATTCCGACGGTATTGTGCTGGAACAAAATCCTGCGTAATGCCTTCAATTGCCATTTTCCGATCCGTGCGACCGAATGGAAGATAGTTCCTTTCCCGGCACGTTGCTCGGTCTGATTCATCAGCAAATCATCCCGTCCTTGCACCACCGCGCGCATCAGAAAATGCTTCAAACCATTGGGTGGTGGATGCGACGCCTGGGCGCCGGTATTGGACAGGATTTGTATGCCCTCCGCCGCCAGTTTTTTGGCAAGCAGGCGACAGGCACCGCGGGATGCACCGGGAATCACTTCATAGGGATGCGCCAGAAAAACATCGCGCCGGAACGCAACACTATTGGCAAAAAAACCTTTTGCCGGCGCCATTCTTGCTTCCTTGGCACGCAAGGGGAAAAACCATGTCAAGGCGAAGGTGCGACTGAGCATATCGTCAGGTGTAACGTAGGCATGGCCGGCGACCACCTTCACGGCCGGATCTTTCATCGGCGAGAGCATGCTTTCCAGCCATTTTTCTTCCGGGATCAGATCGCTGTCGATAAATACCAATACTTCACCCTGCGCCTGGCGCGAACCAATGTTTTTCAGGCCGTAATAACCTTCGCTGCCGGCCGCAATAATCCGCCAATGGCAATGCCGCGTATTTTTCGGGATCTCGCTGGCAACGATGTCTTCGATGAAGGCGCCATCGAATGCGCCGGCATCGTAGAGAATGAGGATTTCAGCGGCGGGAACAGGATCGGATGCGGAGATGCCGGGCTGCTTGTCGAAATACTCGGGGATCTGCTTTGCCATGGCGCGAAGCATTTCACGGCAACGATCCATTTCCGACAATTTCACGTTTTCCCATTCGATGATAATGGAAATCTGCGGTCTTGCTGCTTGCATATCCGGGCCCCTTAATCTGCCTGCGGATTGTAACAAACAGCCCCGCAATTACGGCGCCCTGCAACACATATTTACAATTGCACGGCCGGCCTAGATCAGCTCCAACGCGGTTTTCGGGTAGCGATAGGCCTTTAG
>JAKQKT010000210.1 GCA_029560515.1 Pseudomonadota bacterium | reverse complement strand
CATCGAGGGGCGCTGCAAGCCCGGTGAACAGATCGAAATGATCGAATCGCAAGGGAACAGGCTCGATGAAGGTAAAACCGTTTCAACGGCGCCCGATATCCTTTCGTCGATGACGAAATACTATCCGGAGCTATAAAAATGAACGCAGTAACCAATATCAAACCCGACTACAAAGTCGCGGACATCAGCCTGGCCGATTGGGGCCGCAAGGAACTCGATATCGCCGAGCAGGAAATGCCTGGCCTGATGTCGATCCGCAAGAAATACGCTGCCGCCAAACCGCTGAAAGGCGTTCGCGTGACCGGCTCGCTGCACATGACCATCCAGACGGCCGTGCTGATCGAAACCCTGAAAGACATCGGCGCCGACGTGCGCTGGGCTTCCTGCAATATTTTCTCGACGCAGGACCATGCCGCCGCTGCGATCGCCAAAACCGGTACGCCGGTGTTCGCGTGGAAAGGCGAAACCCTGGAAGAATATTGGGATTGCACGCTCGATGCCGTGACCTTCCCGGGCGGCAAAGGCCCCGAGCTCGTCGTTGATGACGGCGGCGACGTGACCTTGCTGCTGCACAAGGGTTATGAAATGGAACAGGGTTCGGACTGGGTCGACACCGCCTCGGGCTCGCATGAAGAACAAGTGATCAAAAACTTGCTGAAGCGCACCAAATCCGAACGTCCGGGTTTCTGGACCAATGTGATGAAAGACTGGCGCGGTGTTTCCGAAGAAACCACCACCGGCGTGCATCGCCTGTATCAGATGATGGAAGCCGGCGGTTTGCGCGTTCCCGCGATCAACGTGAATGATTCCGTCACCAAATCCAAGTTCGACAATCTGTACGGCTGCCGCGAATCGCTGGCCGATGGCCTGAAGCGCGCGATGGACGTGATGCTGGCCGGTAAAGTCGCCGTCGTCTGCGGTTATGGCGATGTCGGCAAAGGTTCCGCGCATTCGCTGCGTGCCTACGGTTGCCGCGTTGTCGTGACCGAAATCGATCCGATCAATGCACTGCAAGCCTCCATGGAAGGCTTTGAAGTCAACACTGTCGAAGCAACACTCGGCCGCGGTGATATCTATGTCACCACCACGGGTAACAAAGACGTGCTGACACTGGAACATATGCAGAACATGAAAGACCAGGCCATCGTCTGCAACATCGGCCACTTCGATAATGAAATCCAGGTCGATCGCCTGAACAATTCCGATGCCGTCAAACTCAACATCAAGCCGCAAGTCGACAAGTACACCTTCAAGAACGGCAACGCGATCTACATGCTCGCCGAAGGCCGTCTGGTGAATCTGGGTTGCGCGACCGGCCACCCGAGCTTCGTGATGTCGAACTCGTTCTCGAATCAAACGCTGGCACAGATCGATTTGTGGGCCAATAAAGACAAGTACGAAAACAAGGTTTACATCCTGCCGAAGAAACTCGACGAGGAAGTCGCGCGCTTGCATCTGGAAAAAATCGGCGTGGTATTGACCAAGCTGACGCCGGAACAGGCGGCTTACCTGAACGTCGATGTCGAAGGCCCTTACAAGCCCGAGCATTACCGTTACTAAGCCCCGAGACGAAAGTAGCAATAAGGGAGGCAGAAATATTCTGCCTCCCTTTTTTCAAACCAGCATTCATTTAGATTATTCAAAGGCTCGCGATGACCGCTCCCAAGGTTTCATTCGAATTTTATCCTCCGAAGAACGATGAACAGCGTGACCAGCTTTCGCGTACCGTCAAGAAATTGAAATCGCATGATCCGGAATTTGTTTCGGTAACCTTCGGTGCAGGTGGTTCGACGCTGAGCTACACACCGGAAACCGTGCGGGAACTAAGACAAACCCACGGCTTGAACGGTGTGCCGCATTTATCCTGCATGGGCGGCACCCAGGAAGAAATCGCACACCTTCTGCAATTGTACAAAGCACTAGGTTGCAATCGTGTTGTTGCATTGCGTGGCGACTTGCCATCCGGAATGGCGCGCATGGGCGAATTCCGCTACGCCTCCGATCTCGTCAGTTTTATTCGCCAGGAACACGGCGATTTTTTCCATATCGAAGTCGGCTGCTATCCGGAAACACATCCGCAGGCAGAAGATGCCTTGCTCGACCTGAAACATTTCAAGGAAAAAATGGATGCAGGCGCCAATTCGGCCATCACGCAATATTTCTACAATGCCGACGCCTATTTCCACTTCGTCGATCAAGTAAGAAAGATGGGGATCACGCAGCCGATAATCCCGGGCATCATGCCGATCTCGAATTTCACCCAGTTGAAACGTTTTTCGGAAGCTTGCGGTGCCGAGATTCCACGTTGGGTCAGCAAGCGCATGAGCGCATTCGGCGATGACAGCGACAGCATTCGCGAGTTTGCCGCCGACATCGTCGCGGCGATGTGCCAGCGCCTATTGGCAGCCGGTGTTCCGGAGCTGCATTTCTATACACTGAACCTCGCCAAACCCACGCAGTCGGTGCTCTCGCGTCTGGCTTGAACTCGCGCTAGTCTAGGCGCATGCGTTTTATCGTTTCTGGCATTCTTTTCTATCTTGTCTGCGCCTTTGGTGCAGGCACTGCCGATGCACAAGCGATCAATCGCTGTCGGGATAAAAGCGACAAAATCATATATACCGACAAGAAATGTGAAGACATAGATGCCGTGTCCCAGGCTCCGCCCAAAGCCAGCGGCAATATCGGTTTCAGTTCGGTTCGTACCTGCGCCCGAACCCCCGAGGATCTGCTCTGGGATTTGCGCGGTGCACTCGAAATCGGCGACATCAATCGTGCAGCGGGCTTATTCCTATGGGGCGGCAACGATACCGCCCAAGCCAACAAGCGACTCGACCAACTGAACCAGGCGAGTTACCAGTCGTTGATATCAGTGGACTTGCTGTTTCCGGAAACCGAAAACACGCAAGTGCAATTTGATGATGATGGAAACATTATCGAAGCGCCTTCCAGGGGCCCACCGGTACCGTATGGTATTCGCGTCGATTTCTACCGCAATAAAAAACAGACTGACATCGGCACATTCCGCTTTAGTCTGGAAAAATACCTGCAATGCTATTGGGTGCGCTTCTGAGCGGCCCGTAATCAGGTAAAATGGCGGCTTCATCCAGGAGCCTTGCCGTCATGACACAAACCTATCCCGATTACATTTGGCACAACGGTGAAATCAAACGTTGGCAAGAGGCGAC
>JAKQKT010000248.1 GCA_029560515.1 Pseudomonadota bacterium | reverse complement strand
CTCCCTTTTGCTGCTGACAGCCTGCAAAGACGAGCCTCTTGCCGAACCAGCACGTCCGGCCCTGGTCGTTCAGCCGGGAGCAGGAATAGCCTCCGCCAGCGTCTATTCCGGCGAAGTGCGCGCGCTGGAAGAGCCGCAACTGTCATTCAGGATCGGCGGAAAAATCGCCAAACGCTTCGTGGATGTCGGCACTCCGGTCAAAGCCGGGCAGGCTTTGGCGCAACTGGATTCCAGTGACGTGAATCTGCAGGCGCAGTCCGCGCAGGCAGCCCTGGCATCGGCGCAATCGGATCTGGCCTTGGCCAAATCGGAACTCGAACGCTACAAAGCTCTCGTAGATAAACAAGTCGTCAGCCGCTCTTTATACGAAACCCGCTTGTCGGCTTACCAGGCAGCGGCGGCTAGGGTCAAGCAGGCGCGTGCTGCGGCCAATGTTTCAGCGAACCAGGAAACCTATGCAGTTCTGCGTGCACCAAAAAATGGCGTGATCGCCCAACGGCTGGCCGAAGCCGGTCAGGTCGTCGGCGCCGGACAAACCGTATTCGTGCTCGCGACCGATGGCGAACGTGAAATTTCGATCAGTGTTTCCGAGCAATTCGTCTCGCAATTTCAGCCGGGCCGGAAAATGCAGGTGGAATTATGGGCGGCACCCGGAAAAATCTTTCCCGCCACCTTGCGCGAAATTTCACCTTCCGCAGATCCGCTTGCCCGCACGTTTGCCGCGAAAGTGAGTTTCCGTGCCGAAGGCGTGAAAGCAGAGGTCGGCCAAAGCGCACGTGTCTATGTGCAAGATGAAAATGACAGCAAGATGAGTTTGCCCTTGTCGGCAATCTATCAGCTCAACGGCAAGCCAGCCGTCTGGGTGCTACAAAAACTCTCGCCATCCAAGGACAAGACCTTCAGTGACGAAGAGAAAAAAGATTTCGATGCCAAGGCAAAACGCGAACAGCAGGTGCATTTGGTACCCGTGCAGATTGGGCCCTATGGCGAAAACAGTGTTCCGGTGCTGTCGGGTGTCAGTGAAACCGATTGGGTCGTGATTGCCGGTGTGCATCTGTTGCGTGAAGGTCAGACTGTACGCGCGGTAGACAATAATAATCGTGAAGTTGCCGCGGCATTCAATGCCATCGCTGCCAACAAGAATACGGCCAACTGATCATGAGCAATTTCAATCTTTCGGCCTGGGCGCTGAATAACCGTACCCTGGTTTTGTTCATCATGATCGTGCTCGCATTTGCGGGTGTGGTCAGTTACCAGAAACTGGGTCAATCGGAAGATCCGCCGTTCACCTTCAAGATCATGGTGGTTCGCACCATGTGGCCTGGCGCCACGGCGGAAGAAGTGTCAACGCAGGTGACCGATCGCATTGAAAAGAAACTGATGGAAACCGGCAGTTACGAATTCATCCGTTCCTACTCTCGTCCGGGCGAATCGCTGGTGATGTTCATCGCGAAGGATTCGCTGTTTTCCGACAAGTTGCCCGAGTTGTTCTATCAGATTCGAAAAAAAACCGGCGATATAAAACCGACATTGCCAGAAGGCGTGGTAGGGCCATTTTTCAATGACGAATTCGGCGATACCTTCGGCAATATCTATGCATTGTCGGGTGACGGTTTCGACTATGCCACCCTGAAAAACTACGCCGAACGACTCGAGCTGGAATTGCATCGCGTCAAGGATGTAAACAAGGTTGATCTGATCGGCCTGCAGGATGAAAAAATCTGGATCGAGTTGTCCAACACCAAGCTGGCAACGCTCGGCATCCCGATGACGAAAGTGCAGGAAGCCATCGATCAGCAAAATGCCATTACGCCGACGGCGTTCTTTGAAACCGGCAGTGACCGAGTACAGCTTCGTGTAGATGGCGCGTTTGACAGTGTCGAACAAATCAAGAATTTTCCGATTCGCGTTGGCGACCGCAGCCTGCGTCTGAGCGACGTGGCTGAAATCAAGCGCGGCTTTACCGATCCGGCCCAGCCGCGTATGCGTTTCATGGGCGAGAACGCGATTGGCATTGCCGTTTCAATGCGGCCAGGTGGCGACATCATCGAGCTGGAAAAAATCTCGACGAAGATTTCGCGCGCTTGAAAGACAGTCTGCCGGTCGGTATGGAATTGAGAAAAGTTTCCGATCAGCCG
>JAKQKT010000247.1 GCA_029560515.1 Pseudomonadota bacterium | reverse complement strand
TCGCGGACTTTTTGCGCAATCGCCTTGCGAAGCGTTTCGTTTTCCTCGACGCCAACATTCAAAGTGACGAACGCATAGATTGCCTGACCTTTGATGTCGTGATCAAAACCGACGACGGCGGCTTCGGCGACATCGGCATGTGCGACCAAAGCACTTTCCACTTCGGCGGTGCCGATGCGATGACCGGATACATTGATCACGTCGTCGACGCGGCCGGTAATCCAGTAATAACCGTCTTCATCGCGGCGACAACCGTCACCGGTGAAATACTTGCCGGGATAGGCTTTGAAATAAGTATCGATAAAACGTTGATCGTCGCCGTACACGGTTCGCATTTGTCCAGGCCAGGAACCCAGCAAAACCAGATTGCCCGAAGTGGCGCCTTCAAGAATGTTTCCGTGAGCATCGACCAATGCCGGTTGAACGCCGAACATGGGCGTGGTCGCCGAACCGGGCTTCAAATCGGTCGCACCGGGCAACGGTGAAATCAGAATGCCGCCGGTTTCAGTTTGCCACCAGGTATCGACAATCGGACAGCGGGAATCACCGACGACTCGGTGGTACCAACGCCAGGCTTCCGGATTAATCGGTTCGCCGACCGTGCCGATCAAGCGCAAACTTTTTCTCGATGTTTTGGTGACGAAATCATCGCCCTGACTCATCAAGGCACGGATTGCGGTCGGGGCGGTATAAAAAATGCTGATCTGGTGCTTGTCGATCGCTTGCCAGAAACGCGAGGCATCGGGATAGGTCGGCACGCCTTCGAACATCACGCTGGTCGCGGCATTCGCGAGCGGCCCGTAAAGAAAATAACTGTGTCCGGTAATCCAGCCGACATCGGCGGTGCACCAGAAAACATCCTTGTCCTGCAAATCGAATACCGCTTCATGGGTAAAGCTGGCATAGACCAGATAACCGCCGGTGGTATGCAATACGCCTTTAGGTTTGCCGGTGGAACCGGAGGTGTAAAGAATGAAGAGCGGGTCCTCGGCATTCATGCGCGCAGCCTCGCAATGCTCAGGTTGTGAATTCACGACGGCGGCAAACCAGCGATCGCGCGGCATCTGCATTTCGATTACGCCACCGGTGTGCTTGACCACCAATACCGTTTCGACGCAAGTCGTGCCCGGTTTTTTCAAGGCAAGATCGACATTGTGCTTTAACGGAATTTTCTTGCCGGCACGCAAACCTTCGTCGGCGGTAATGATTACTTTCGATTGGCAGTCTTCAATTCGGCCTGCGAGTGACTCCGGCGAAAACCCGCCGAACACGACGTTATGCACTGCGCCGATACGGGCACAGGCCAGCATCGCGACTGCGGCCTCGGGAATCATCGGCAAATAAATCGTGACGCGATCACCCTTGCCAATGCCGAGATTCTTCAACGCGTTGGCGCACTGGCAAACGCGGGCATGCAATTGCCGATAACTGATGTGCTGCGCAGGTACCGACGGATCATCGGCTTCCCAGATAATCGCAGTCTTGTTGCCGTGTTTTTCCAGATGGCGGTCGAGGCAATTCTCGGCGACGTTCAATTCACCATCTTCAAACCAGCGGATGTGGAAATCTTTCACATTGAAGCTGACGTCTTGAACCTTGGTCGGTTTCTTCTGCCAATGCAGCCGTTCCGAAATTTTTCCCCAGAACTGATCCGGGTTTTCGATGGATTCGGCGTAAAGTTTTTCGTAGTCTTCGCGCGTGTAGCGGGCGGATTTTGCAAAATCAGGCAAGACTGGAAATACGTCAGACATAAGCACCTCTTCAAGCAAGGGGATTAGTGTGCGACTAAACCGATTATTTTGCGAGGATGAATATGTAGGTGCGTCCTTTAGACGCGACAGGCCAGGCAGGATTTCTCGCGCCTAAAGGACGCTCCTAAGACCAACAAAAAACCCGCCTTTCGGCGGGTCTTTGGAATCGCTTGAATCAAGACTTACTTGATTTTGCCTTCTTTATACATCACGTGCTTGCGTACTTTTGGATCGTACTTGAGCATTTCAATCTTACCTGGAATGGTCTTCTTGTTTTTGTCGGTGGTGTAGAAGTGGCCGGTGCCGGCCGAAGAGATCAGACGGATCAAATCACGTTTGGAAGCCATGGTTAGTTCTCCTTAGATCTTTTCGCCGCGCGCACGCAGCTGGGCAATAACCGAGTCGATACCATTCTTGTCGATGGTACGCAGGGCATGGTTGGACACTTTCAGCTTGATCCAACGGTTTTCACTAGCAACCCAGAAACGGCGTTCGTGAACGTTGGGCAGAAAAGTGCGGCGGGTTTTGTTGTTCGCATGCGAGACGTTGTTACCCGTCATCATGCGCTTGCCGGTTACTTGGCAAACTTTACTCATGGCGTACCTCGAATTAAGAATGGATTATCCATAGCCCGGATAAAATCGGCCCCGTCGAATGAAACTGACACGTAATGGGATGGGAAATCGCGGACTTGAGCGGCGTTTACGTTCAACCGTGACCCGTGAGGGCTGTCCAGCGAGCCGCCAATTATGCCCGTGTTCGGGCTCTCGGGCAAGGAAAACGGGGCTTCAGAAACGATTTGACCCGTGTACAGGCCTTAAAATAAGGCTTCTCCAGCCGGGAAACCCTAATGTTGGGCTTTATCCCGATGCCAGCCGCGATGCTTGATATCCAGATAAAGGCTATAGATGGCGGTAAAGGCCGGGAACAGGTTCTGAACCACGCCGACCGAGTCCTGCTTGGACGAAAACAGGAAGTAACTGAGGGTCATCAGGCTGCCGACGATGCTCATGTACCAAAAAAAGCGCGGTATCACCGGCTTCCCGGCCCGTTTCGAGGCAATAAACTGGACCAGCCAGCGGCCGCCGAACATGAATGCCCCGATCAGGCCGATCAGCTTCCAGGCGGTGATATGGAGCCCGAAAAAGCTCAGCCAGAGAATTTGTTCATTCATGGGCGGGAGACTTCCTTGATGCCAGTCACCTTGCTGCGCTTGATCAACCATGCCACGCCGCGAAGATCTTTCAAACCCACCCAGGCACGGCCAAGATTATTGTATTTCGAGACGCCACTGCCGCGTTCGCGATGATTCACCGGCACGCTGACCGACTGGAAACCCGCACGCTTGACCAAGGCCGGCAGATAACGATGCATATGGTCGAAATAAGGCAGATCCATAAATACGGCGCGTTCGAATAACTTTATACCGCAGCCGGTATCGGGCGTTTCGTCTTTCAGGAAACTGGCACGAATGCTATTGGC
>JAKQKT010000231.1 GCA_029560515.1 Pseudomonadota bacterium | reverse complement strand
CACGCGTAAATGCGAGATCGGTAGTCGATGGTGTTGCGGCTGATTTCCCGTTGGTTGACATAGTGGGCCCTCACAAAGCAGTCCAATCGTCATTTCTCCGGATCCATATTGATCTGGTGGCCGGGACGAGGTTCACCGGTATTGCTTGCTTGCCGGAAAGCCGGCATACGTTCAAAGTCGCTGGGTCCCCGACAAGAGCATTCGGGGATGACGGATTAATTTTTCATGCAAATTTCATTACATTTATTTCTCTCTATGTAAGATGCTTTTCCCGAATCCCGAATCCCGAATCCCGAATCCCGAATCCCGGCATCACTTCATCGTCGGCATCACGAATTCCGCACCGTTTCCTCCGCGTGGCCAGCGAGCGGTAATTGTTTTCAGGCGGGTATAAAAACGGACGCCATCGGTACCGTGCATATGCAAAGGACCGAAAAGGGAACGTTTCCAGCCACCGAAGCTATGGAATGACATCGGTACCGGAATCGGCACATTGATGCCAACCATGCCTACCTGGATTCGATGTGCGAATTCACGGGCGGCTTCGCCGTCGCGTGTGAATATCGCTGTACCGTTGCCGTATTCGTGATTGTTGATCAGCTCGCAAGCTTCTTCGAAAGTCTTGGCACGAACGACGCAAAGAACCGGACCGAAAATTTCCTCATCGTAAATTTTCATGCCGGGTTTGACGTGATCGAACAGGCAGCCGCCGAGAAAGAATCCGTCTTCATTACCGTTTACTTTCAGATTGCGACCATCAACAACGAGTTTGGCACCATCGGCAACACCGCCATCGACGTAGGCTTTGACCTTGTCGCGATGCGCGCAAGTGACCAAGGGTCCCATGTCGGGATTCCCGGTTTCACCCGGTCCGATGCGCAAGGCGGCGACTTTAGGTGCAAGATTTTCGATCAATTGATCTGCGGTTTTATCACCAACGCACACGGCAACCGAGATCGCCATGCAGCGTTCGCCTGCCGAACCGTAACCGGCACCGAGCAATGCATTGCCGACACCATCGATATCGGCATCGGGCATTACGACCAAATGGTTTTTCGCGCCGCCAAGGGCTTGTACACGTTTGCCGTTGCTACAGCCGCGCGAATAAATATATTCGGCGATTGGGGTTGAACCGACAAAACTCACCGCTTGAATGCGGGGTTCATCAAGAATGGCATCGACCGATTCCTTGTCGCCATGTACGACATTGAATACGCCATCCGGTAGCCCGGCCTGATGCAGCCATTCGGCAATCAACATTGCAGGCGAGGGATCGCGTTCGGAGGGTTTGAGAATAAAAGTGTTCCCGCAGGCTATCGCGATCGGAAACATCCACATCGGTACCATGCACGGAAAATTAAACGGAGTGATGCCGGCCACAACACCCAGTGGCGCGTATTCGCTCCAGGAATCCACGCCAGTACCGACATTCATCGAATGCTCGCCTTTCAGAAGGTGCGGAATGCCGCAGGCGAACTCGACAATCTCCATGCCGCGGGTTATTTCACCCATCGCATCGCTCAATACTTTGCCGTGCTCGCGCGTAATGGCATGCGCCAGTGTTTCGAGATTGGCTTCGACCAGTTCCTTGAATTTAAAAAGCACGCGGGCGCGATTAAGCGGCGTGACTTGAGACCAGGTTTTGAAGGCTTGCTCGGCAACGTCGACTGCGTGACGAACTTCATCACGGTTGGCAAGCGGTACTTTTGCGAGTACCGCGCCGGTGGCTGGATTGAACACATCGCTGAAGCGATTGCTCTGGCCTTGAACGCGATGGCCCCCGACAAAATGCGGAAGCGTGGCAGTGTGCGGATTATCTTTAGCCAGCGCGTTCATTTTTTCACCATGGGTTATTGGTTCAACGCATTCCGCGCCGAGATGTAAGGCAGACCAAGATCGTGAGCAACGGCTTCATAAGTCACCTTGCCGGCATGCACGTTCAAGCCGTTCAGTAAATGTTCGTCATCGAGCATCGCCTTCACGCCTTTGTTTGCCAGTTGAACGGCAAACGGCAAGGTCGCATTCGTCAAAGCGAACGTTGAAGTACGGGCAACGCCGCCTGGCATATTCGCCACGCAGTAATGAATGATGCCGTCGACTTCATAAGTCGGATTTTGATGCGTGGTGGCTTTGCTGGTTTCGAAGCAACCGCCTTGGTCGATGGCCACGTCGACCAATACCGAGCCGGGACGCATCAATGAAAGCTGTGCGCGTGAAACCAGCTTCGGAGCCGCTGCACCTGGAATCAACACGGCGCCGATCACCAGATCGGTATCGGGCAAGCGTTCTTCGATGGCGTCATGCGTAGAGTAGATCGTGGTAAGGCGATCACCGTAAACTTCATCAAGATATTTCAGGCGATCCAGCGAACGATCCAGAATCGTGACGTGCGCATTCAAGCCCATCGCCATGCGTGCCGCATTAATGCCCACGACGCCGCCGCCGATCACCAACACTTCGGCCGGTTTTACGCCGGGAACGCCACCTAGCAATACACCGGAACCGCCCTGTGCTTTTTCCAGCGCGTGCGCACCGGCCTGAATCGACATGCGACCGGCCACTTCCGACATCGGTGCGAGCAATGGTAGGCCACCTTTGCGGTCGGTGACGGTTTCATAGGCAATCGCGGTGCAACCGGAAGCAACCAGTGCCTTGGTTTGTTCCGGATCTGGAGCGAGATGCAAATAGGTGTAGAGCAACTGGCCAGGACGCAGCATTTTGCATTCCACCGGTTGCGGCTCTTTCACTTTGATGATCATGTCGGCGCGTGCGAAGATTTCTTCGGCGGTCGCGACGATTTCCGCGCCGGCTTTCTGGTACATCTCGTTGGTCAACCCGATCGATTTGCCGCCGTCGTGCTGCACCATCACTTTATGGCCATGGGAGATCAGTTCACGTGCACCGGAAGGTGTAAGACCGATGCGATATTCGTGGTTTTTGATTTCTTTGGGTACGCCGATAAGCATGAAACATTCTCGCTGTTTAGAGTGAAAACACTATTTTACCAGCCTTGCCCGGGTTCTGCTTATTCCATTTCATGTTTTGCTTATGCTGTTTCTTTAATGGCATCTGCCAGACGGCTGAAAATTTCATCGATATGCGATTTTTGCAAAATCAGCGGAGGCGATAGCGCGATGATGTCACCGGTGGTTCTGATCAACAGGTTCTTGTCATGAAAGCATTTGTTGAAGACATCGAAAGCGCGTGCGCCGACGGCATTTGCCCGCGGCGCCAGCTCGATCGCGCCGATCAGGCCGAAATTGCGGATATCCACCACATTGGGCAGTCCTTTCAATTTATGAATGGAATCTTCCCAGTACTGGCCGAGTTCGATGGCTTTATTGAACAGATTTTCTTCGGCATATACGTCCAGTGTGGCAATCGCGGCAGCACAGGCGAGTGGGTGGCCGGAATAGGTGTAACCATGGAATAGCTCGATGGCGCCTTCCGGGCCGTGCATGAAGGTATCGTGGATTTGGTTGGAAGCGAACACAGCGCCCATCGGGACGGCGCCGTTGGTCAGGCCTTTGGCAGTTGTCATCATGTCCGGAGTGACGCCAAATCGTTGAGCTGCAAATGCTTCGCCAACACGTCCGTAACCGGTAATAACTTCATCAAATATCAATAAGATACCGTGCTTTGTGCAGATTTCACGTAAACGTTTCAAATAGCCTTCTGGCGGTAAAACCACCCCGGCCGAACCTGAAATTGGCTCCACGATAACAGCGGCAATCGTGCTGGCGTCATGCAGTTGGCAGAGACGTTCCAGATCATCCGCCAGTTCTGCGCCATGTTGCGGCAGGCCACGAGAAAAGCCGTTACGTTCAATGTCCAGCGTATGCCGCATATGGTCGACGCCCGGCAGCATTGAGCCAAAGAATTTACGGTTATTCACCATGCCGCCGACCGAAATGCCGCCGAAACCGACGCCGTGATAGCCTTTTTCGCGGCCGATAAAGCGGGTTCTTTGGCCTTCACCACGGGCACGGTGGTAAGCAATCGCGATTTTTAAAGCGGTATCGACCGATTCGGAGCCCGAGTTGGTAAAAAACACGCGTTTAAGCGGGTCCGGAGCGATCTTCGCCAAACGATCCGCCAAGATGAAGGGCAGCGGGTGACCCATTTGGAAGGTTGGCGCGAAATCCATCGTGGCGATCTGCTGACTGACTGCATCGACGATTCGCTGCCGGGCATGGCCGGCGTTGCAACACCATAAGCCGCCGGTTCCATCCAGGATTTCGCGGCCCTGGACATCTTTATAGTGCATGTCCTTGGCACTGACCAACAGGCGCGGGTGCTGCTTAAAGTTCCTATTGGCGGTGAACGGCATCCAAAATGCTTCTAAATGCTCCGGTTGCGAGATTGCCTGTTTATGATAGAAATCGCCGTAAGAAGACTCGTTGAAAGCGGTCATTGGAGAGTGCCTGAAAGTGCTATTTGAGGTTAAACAGGAAATTAGCAGTGTTGAATAAAATTTACAACCTGTTCAATGTGTGCATTTATTTGACCGAATCTGCTCAGAGTGTTAAAAATTCAACATCACACTGAGCAAGCATTATGGACATCGGTTACCGACTTCAAGCAGTAAGAAAATCCAAGGGCCTTAGTCAGCGCGAATTGGCGAAACGCGTCGGCGTGACCAATAGTACGATTTCCCTGATTGAACAGAATAAAGTCAGTCCGTCAGTAGGGTCTTTGAAGAAGGTGCTGGATGGAATTCCGATTTCATTGGCCGATTTTTTCACGATTGATTTGCAGGACAGCAGCGACAGTCCGTTTTATACCCACGAAGACCAGCCCGACGTCGGCAATAACGATGTCCATTATTTCCTGGTCGGCAGCCACAAGAAAAATCGCCAGATGTGCATCTTGCGCGAAGTGATGCCGGCAGGTACCGACACCGGCGAAACCATGCTCACTCACGAAGGCGAAGAGGGCGGCGTGATCATCCAGGGACAAGTTGAAATTACCGTCGGCGAACGCGTCCAAGTGCTTGGCCCGGGTGAGGCTTATTATTTCGAAAGTCGCACGCCGCATCGTTTCCGCAATATCGGCAAAGACATTGCCATCCTGATCAGTGCCAACACCCCCGCATCTTTCTAATGGTTCGTAGGAGGGCCCTTGGGCCCGACACCCATACCGTGTAATTCCAGGAGCTTTCACATCCATGAGCAGACCAACATCACGCGACGAGTGGCAATCACGTGCCAATGCCATGCAGATCCGCACTCAGGCTTTCATCAACGGCCAATTCGTTGATGCCGCGTCCGGCAAAACCTTCGATTGCATCAGTCCCGCCGATGGTCGCGTAATTGCAAAGGTTGCCGAGTGCGAGGAAGTCGATGTCAATCGTGCGGTTGAAGTTTCCAGAAAAGTGTTTGATTCCGGCATCTGGTCAGAAACATCGCCCGTGCATCGCAAGAAAACTCTGATCAAGTTTGCGCAATTGGTCGAGAAATACACCGATGAGCTGGCGCTTCTTGAATCTATCGACATGGGAAAACCGATCAACGATTCCTTGAAAGTGGATGTCGCTGCGACTATTCGCTGCATCAGCTGGACCGGCGAAGCGATTGATAAGGTCTATGACGAAGTCGCGCCGACTGGCCGGGACGAATTGGGTCTGGTGACTCGCGAACCACTCGGTGTTGTGGCCGCGATCGTGCCGTGGAATTTCCCGATGTTGATGGCGGCATGGAAATTTGCACCGGCGTTGGCCATGGGCAATAGCGTTGTGTTGAAACCTTCCGAAAAATCGCCGCTCACCGCAATTCGTCTGGCTGAAATTGCGATGGAGGCGGGCATTCCCGCCGGTGTTTTCAATGTTCTGCCGGGTTTCGGTAAAGGTGCTGGTGAGCCATTGGCATTGCATATGGATGTGGATGGCCTGGTGTTTACCGGTTCAACCGCCGTAGGCAAACATTTGCTTCAATGCGCCGGTCGTTCGAATCTAAAACGCGCCTATATGGAATGCGGCGGCAAAAGCCCGAATATCATTTTTGCCGATGCGCCGAATCTCAAATCCGCTGCTATATCGGCGGCCTATGGCATTTTTTACAATCAAGGCGAGGTTTGCACTGCGGCATCGCGCTTGCTGGTGCAACGCGAAATCAAGGATGAATTTCTGGCGATGGTGATGGAGACTGGCAGAAAACTCATGCCGAAACATCCGCTCGAACCCACCGCAAAAATGGGCGCGATGGTCGATGCCACCCAGATGAAAAATGTGCTTGGTTATATCGAAAAAGGCAAAGCCGAAGGTGCAAAACTCAGTATGGGCGGCTTGCAGGCGCATGCCGAAAGCGGCGGTTTCTATATCGAGCCAACGGTTTTCGAAAACGTCGATGCCAAGATGACGATTGCCCAGGAAGAAATATTCGGACCGGTGCTATCGGCCATCACATTCGATACCGAAGACGAGGCATTGCGCATCGCGAACGATTCACCCTACGGCTTGGCGGCAGCCGTCTGGACCAATGATATTTCCCGAGCGCATCGCGTTGCCCGCAAACTGCGTGCCGGAAGCGTCTGGGTCAATTGTTACGATGGTGGCGATATGACCGCACCATTCGGCGGTTACAAGCAATCGGGTAATGGCCGCGATAAATCGCTGCATGCTTTCGAAAAATACACCGAACTGAAAGCGACTTGGATTAATTTGCAGCCATGAAGATTGCAATGACGCCGAACAGGTGCGCTTGAGTGCACCCTATGCCATTAACTCTTTCGCCGCCCTAGTCATCTTGCCGCGACTGAAAAAGAAATCCCAATAACTGCCGCCCATTTGCCGCCACAATACGGCGGAACGAATGGCGGCAAGCAAGGTGGCACGAATCTCGGCAACGACAATCGGCTGGCTCAAATAAGCCGGGCTGCCTTGTACGATGACTTTTGGTCCGAGCGGACTGATGTGGTTCGCATAAATCTCGCCGCATTTTCCAAGTACGTCAGCATCGGTGCTTCCGCGTTCGCTGCGTAATGGCCCGATATGTTTCAGCTGATGCTGCACGGCACGCATGGCGTCAGGATTGCGGTTGAATTGCCGTTCCAGCTGCAGCACGCTCATGGCCATTTTGATGATGGCACCATCACGAGTATGGCCTTCCAATTGCTTCGAAACCTGCTCCAAACCGGATTTGAGATTAGCGACGGAGCCAAAGATTTCCTCCGGCGTTTCAGCATCGAAACGAAACAGGCTGTCCAAGCAAACTGACAAAGGTTGCGTTTCAAAGTGACCGTTATTAGCCATGCCTTGCACTTGATAAAGCGCCTGCATTAAGCCGGCGAGTGCTATTACGCGATCTTTCATTTGACCTGGGTTTCCATTTTCGAATTGGTAGAAGCAATAACCGCGCCGCCGAGGCATTCATCATTTTGATAGAACACCACTGATTGTCCGGGAGTGACGGCGCGTTGCGGCCTGTCAAATATGACGTTCAATTCGCCATTTTCAAGCTGCTGAACCACACATGCCTCATCAGTTTGCCGATATCGGGTCTTGGCGGTGCAGCGGAATTCCCGGGGGTTGGGCTTTTCAGACACCCAATGCACGGGCTCGCTATGCAATTCGGTCGATTGCAGCCAGAGACTGTCAATGCCCTGGTCAACATAGAGAATATTCTTCCCGACATCCTTGCCGACCACGAACCAGGGAGCGGCGGGACGACCCTTAATGCCGCCAATATGCAAACCTTCGCGCTGCCCTAGCGTGTAATAAAATACACCGCTGTGCTGGCCGACTTTAAGGCCATCGACGCTGCGAATTTCACCAGCCTTTGCAGGAATGTACTGGCCAAGAAATTCCCGGAAATCCCGTTCGCCGATAAAACAGATGCCGGTCGAGTCTTTTTTCTGCGCTGTTGGCAGCTTGGCTTCGCTCGCCAGCTTTCTGACTTCCGATTTCGGCAGGTGACCGATCGGGAACAAGGTTGCAGCCAGCTGGGCCTGCCCCAATTGATGCAGGAAGTAGGTTTGATCCTTGTCTTGATCGGCACCACGTAGCAGCTTCCATTCACCATCACGGTGATCGACTTGCGCGTAATGACCCGTCGCGATTTTATCGGCGCCCAATTCTTGCGCCTCGTGCAGAAAAGTCTTGAATTTGATTTCACGGTTGCACAGGACATCGGGATTCGGCGTGCGGCCACGGCGATATTCATCCAGAAAGTATTCGAAAACACCTTTCCAGTATTCCTTCGCGAAATTACGGGAATAAAAGGGGATATCGAGACGTCCACAGACGCCAAGTGCGTCGCGACGATCCTCTTCGGCCCGGCATTCGCCACTGTCGTCCTCGTCCCAGTTCTGCATAAACAAGCCGGCCACGTCATAGCCCTGCTGCTTCAGCAAAAGGGCGGCAACGGAAGAATCAACGCCGCCCGAGACACCTAACATCACTTTGCTCATAACTGGCTCAACACGCTCAATGGGTGTCTTTGCCCGGCCAGATAATCTTCCAGCACTCGCCAAACCAGAGGACTGCGATGACGCGCCTGGTCGGACGCCAACTCAGCAGGGGTCAACCAAAGCGCCTGTATGATGCCCTCGTCCAGTGCACGTTCCGGAAAATGAGCTACCGGATCGGCGGCGAAGGCCATTCTCAGATAATGCCGCCCGGTTTCCGGTGCTTTCCATTGATAGGCGCCGATAAATGCAGTCAGTTTCACTTCCCAAGCGGTTTCTTCCAAGGTCTCACGAACAGCTGCTGCCAGTACAGATTCGTCGGGCTCAAGGTGGCCAGCGGGCTGATTGAGCACTAAACGGCCATTGGCGGTTTCTTCCACGATCAAAAAGCGTCCATCGCGCACGACGACAGTCGCTACGGTAACGTCGAGTTGCCAAAATTGGGCTTTCTTGTAATTCAACGAGTTCGAATCCTGTTTTGGCGTCAAGTTTTGGAGCGTATTGGGCGGATCAAGCTGCTCATTGTGTCGGAAACGCCCGGCTTACGTCCATGCACTTGTTAATTTTCATTTCAGACACACCTTAGTACACCAAGCAAAGCTTTATAATCGACTCATGGCAAAACGTACCGAACCTGAAGAATTACACGAGCGTGGCCTGGCCCTGGAAACAGCCAAGCCAGAAGTCACGCGCCCACCTTTGTACCGAGTCATGATTTTAAATGACGATTTCACCCCGATGGATTTTGTGGTCGAAGTTCTGGAGTTTTTCTTCGCCATGAACCGCGAAAAAGCGACGCAGGTCATGCTTCATGTGCATACGCGCGGGCGGGGCGTCTGCGGCGTCTTCACACGCGATGTGGCTGAATCCAAGGTAACGCAGGTAAACGAATTTTCAAGAAGTCACCAACACCCCTTGTTATGCGTTATGGAAAAAGCATAGGCTGGCAGCGAGGCATTTGAATTACGCAGGAAGCACCCCATATTGATGTCATCGTAAGGAGACATTATGTTTAGTAAAGACTTGGAGTTTTCGATCGGCCAGTGCTACAAGCAGGCACGTGAGTCGCGGCATGAATTCATGACCGTGGAACACCTGCTGCTAGCCTTGCTGGAAAATCCGTCCGCGATGACCGTGCTGAATGCCTGTGGTGTTGATCAAAACAAACTGCTCGAAGGCCTGAAGCAAGTCATTGTCGACAGCGTGCCGGTATT
>JAKQKT010000223.1 GCA_029560515.1 Pseudomonadota bacterium | reverse complement strand
GTCCGGTCTTGATGCCGAGATAAAAAAACATTCGGAGGATATCGTCAGTCTGCTGACGCCGGTCGTGAAAGCTTTTATCACCGATCATGCTTTTGAAACCACCAACCTGTGCCTTCAGGTATTCGGCGGACACGGCTACATACGTGAATGGGGGATGGAACAATATGTTCGAGATGCCCGCATCAACATGATTTACGAAGGAACCAACGGCATTCAGGCCCTGGATTTACTCGGTCGTAAAGTCATCGCCGATCGCGGCGAGAAGCTGTCAGTATTCATGAAACTCATCGCCGGTTTTATCGATAGCCAGAAATCCAGTTCTGCGTTGCAGGAATTCATCGGGCCACTCGCAACATGCGCAGAATCGGTCCAGATGATCACCAAGGAAATCGCGATCAATGCCAATGGCCATCCCGACGAAATCGGAGCGGCATCAACACCGTATCTGCGTCTGGTCGGCCATCTCTGTTATGCCTGGATGTGGGCCCGCATGGCGGCCATCGCCCTCGACAAGCAAGATAGCCGGGATGATTTCTATCTTGCAAAACTGGCAACGGCGCGTTTTTATTACGCCAAGCTGCTACCGGAAACCCTGTCGTTGATTGCAATTATCAAAAGCGGTTCCGATCCGGTCATGGCGATGGATGAACGCCTGTTTTGATTTATTGAAACGGTGTGCCACTGGCGCACCTTAGACCCACAATTTTTTCCAGCCTTCCGCGCCCAGGGATTTCAGCGTCTCGATATTTTTTTCATAGATTTTCCCGGCGTCCGGGAAGGCCGCCACCGCTTTTTCGACACTGCTTTCCCGCAGCAGATGCAGGCAGGGATATGGCGCGCGGTTGCTGAAATTCTCGACATCTTCGTAACGGGTTTCGGCGAATTGGTAGTCCGGATGAAAACTGGCAACCTGGATTTCACCATCAAGCGCCAATTCCGACACTGCGGCATCGGCGATTTCCAGAAAATCGTTGTAGTCCAGGAAATCCTGCAATACATGGGGATGGATCAGCAAGGTGGTTTCGACTTTTTCCGGATCGGCATCGTAAAGCAGCTGCAGTTCGTGCAACAGATCCGCCAGCAATTCTTCTTCGTTCTGAGCATCGGAAACGACATAGCGGATTTGTTCTTTCACATGCACCGCTTTGGCAAACGGGCAGAGATTCAGACCGATGACGGCTCGCTCCAGCCAGTTTTTCATCGAGCTGATCAGGACATCGGGATTTTGGACATTCATGACGGTTCTGACTCTTGGCTTTGCTCTGCTTGGCGCTTAGAGTACCCCATCACGCCAGTCCGGCGCATTTCGGGAACTTCATATGTATTTGCAGGCCGCCTTGATTACTGCTTTAACTACCATTGTCATTACGATTGCGATGTATTTTGTCGGCCGTGCGCGCGGTAAATATCAAATCAAGGCGCCAGCCATAACGGGCCATCCCGATTTTGAACGCGCCTTCCGGGCGCATCAAAACACACTGGAACAAGCCATCATGTTTTTGCCGCTATTGTGGCTGGCAAGCATTTATTGCAACGAGCAATATGCTGCCTATCTTGGTTATGCCTGGTTGCTTGGCCGTCTGTGGTATGTGTTCGGCTATATCGCCGAGGCCGGAAAACGCAGCATGGGCTTCACGATTGGCGCCATCGCGCAATTGGGATTGCTTGGGATGAGCCTGTGGGGAATCATCAGTAAAATGATGTAAGAGCTCTGACGACAAGACGTAAATTCTGAAAGGGTGAATCATCAAAAAAGGGCGGAATATCCGCCCTTTTTTATTTGAGGCTCTCTTGTACTCAGGCAATTTTTACCAGCAAATGTTTTGCCATCATGCCGTGCAGTTTGCCGATACCGCGTGCCACGTGCAGGGTCACGAAAATCCCCAACGCACCCACCAGAAACATCGGAATCATCAGCAATGGCTCGTCTGCCAATGTCATGCCATTGAAGGTCAGGGTAATGTCGTGGGCATAGCCTGTCAGATAGGTGACGGGTGCCAATAGCAAACTCAGGGACAGGGACAAGGCAGTTACGGCAATCGTGAAGTAGGTAATGCCCAAAGGCAGCATCAACAACATGTACAACAAGGTTGCCCAGGTGCGGGGATCTACCAGGATTTCCTTGATGCGTTCCAGGAAGCCGCCTTCACGTTTGCCATAAGCCGGACGACGCGGCATGCGGACACCCAGCATGGTTTCGACCAGCCTGCCTTCCACCAGTGACAATGCCCACACCGAGCCCATGAACAAGACGGTAAACGGAATACCGATGATCAGAATCATGAAGCCTGCCGACAAGCTGATACCGGTCACGGCCCAGGTGAAATAGAAAATACCGGTAGCCAGCGAAAGCAACATGTAAAACAATGCCGCATAAGCGCGCGGATCGGCGGCGACACCGAAAAACCAGGAAATCGGATTCTGCGGTTTCTTGTTCACGCTTACGCCAACACTAGCAACACCGGCACTGCTTTGTGTTTGCTGGATGCTGGCACGCGGCGAACGAAAAGCTTCGCTGACGGCCACTTCGCGTTCACTGTAGATTTCCGCAACTTCTTCCGGCGCTCCGCAACTGCTTGCCACTTTTTCGAGTACGCTCGCTTCGTCCTGCTCGGGATGTTCGGCCAACTCCGCACGAAGATATTCTTCGGCGTCATAAAGCGCATCCTGCACGAGGGCCGGGTCCTTGCCTTTCAAGGCGGCACGCAACAAATCGAGATATTCGGGAATTGTTTTCGGCGTGTTCAAGTTGTTGCTCATGACTGTTCCCCTTTCAAAATTGAATCCACGAAACTTCGTGTTGCATCCCAGGTGTTTGTCCATTCACCGAGTACAGCTCGGCCATTTTCGGTAATCCGGTAATACCGTCTGGGTGGACCGGAAACCGAAGGTTCGACAAAACTGTCCAGCAGTCCCGAGGCGCTTAAATTTCGCAGTACGGGATAGAGCGCGCTTTGCTTGCCTGTCAGGACTGCCTCGCCCGCACCTTCGAACCGCTTGGCAATCTGGTAGCCGTACATGGGTTCGCTTGCCTGATCCAGAACTCCCAAAAGGACCAAGGAGACCATGCCGGCGCTCAGTTCCTTCTGGAATTTTTTCAGATGAATATCGGTTTCGGTCATGGCGGGCTCCAATGGCTTATCCATGACTGCAATATAGTGTTAAGTTAAGTATAGCGAACCTGCCATAAGTCACGGCAGCTGATATTTGTCACTATGCTCGTCAATCCTGCCTGGAACTTCTAATGAACACACGAATGCCCGCCCTTTTCATTGGCCATGGTTCTCCCATGAACACCATTGAAGACAATGATTTCAGGCGGTGCTGGCAGGCATTGGGCAAAAAGCTGCCGAAAGCCAGGGCGATACTTTGCATATCGGCCCACTGGGAGACCCTAGGGCTCGCGATTACTGCAAGCCAATCGCCTACCACGATTCACGATTTCTACGGCTTTCCGAAAGCCTTGTTCGATGTCCAATATCCGGCACCTGGCGATCCGGAACTCGCGAAGCACATTGCCGATTTAACAGGCGACGAAAAAGTCCATCTGGATACCGATCGTGGCCTGGACCATGGCGCCTGGAGCGTATTGCAACCGATGTATCCCTCGGCCGACATTCCGGTGTTGCAATTAAGCCTGGATCGAACACGCAGTGCCGCAGCACATTACGAGCTCGCCAAGAAATTGAGGCCACTTCGCGAGCAAGGCATCTTGATTATCGGTAGTGGCAATATCGTGCACAACTTGCGGGTATTCAATTTCGAACAGACAAAGCCTTACGATTGGGCCACGGTGTTTGACCAGATGGTGAAAAACTGCATCCTGCAAAAAGACCATGCCGCACTCTGCAACTACTCAAGCTTCGGCCAGATGGCCGAACTCAGCATTCCGACAGCAGAACATTACTTGCCACTGCTCTACGTTCTGGCACAGCAGCAGGAAAGTGACTCCCTCGAATTCTTCAACGAGGAAGTGATGAGTTCCATCAGCATGCGGTCCTTGCAAATAGGATGAATTAATCATTTTGCCTGGAAATACCCGCTTGCCAGGTCACAAGGATTCATGAGCAATCAGGCATGGGCGCGGCAAGCAGGCGCACCTACCTCTTCTTTTTTGTACTTGCCTTCGTTTCTTTTCGCAAAGCTGCGGCCAATGCATGCCTTGCCCAGGGCAGCATCTGTTCGGAAGATTCCATCGCATCATCGGGTACCGACCAGTAACTCATCGCGACACGCTTTTTTTTCGTTTCATAGACGAAGGGTTCACATCCCTGATCGGCAAACAAGTCGCGGGTCTCATCATCGACCTTCAGATTCAAGGCGTCGTCAATCACCAATCCCATGATCACGCCATTGCAATAGACACCCCTTCCGCCAAAAATTTTCTTGCTCGAAATTTTCCCGAGCGGCGCCAGAAGTTCATGCAAATATTCGATGTAGGCCTCGTCTTTTGCCATGGTTGCCTGCCTATGCTGCTCGCCGTTTAAACCCGCCACCGCCAGGGAATAAAGCTCAGTGCGGCGCAAATGATGAACATCCATAGATTACTTTCAACGAAATACGGGTACACCATCAATGCCGCGCCGCAAGCCATGGCCATGTATCGGTCCTGGCGTTTTCCGTAAACAAAATAGCCGAGGCCAATCGTGCTCCACCAAACATTCTGCAAGAGCCAGGTGACATCCATATCCATTCGCGTGAACCTCTTCATATTGGCAAATGCGGCATAACGCGTAAGCTAGCAGAAATTACGTCGGGCCCGATGATGACCAAGACATACGATAAACACTATTTTGACCGCTGGTATCGAAACTCCAGTCACGAGCGCGATAGCCGCGCCTTGCTGGAACGCAAGGTACATCTTGCGGTATCGCTTGCGGAATACTATCTCGAGCGCCCCATTCGCTCGGTGCTGGATGTCGGCTGCGGCGAGGCCGTCTGGCGCGCCCCCTTGCTGAAGCTTCGTCCCAAAATCGACTATCGCGGCGTCGATTCAAGCGAATATGCGGTGTCGCGCTTTGGCCGCAGCCGGAATATTGCGTTCGCCAGTTTCGGCCAACTGGAACAGCTTCGCTTTGGCGCTCCGGTCGATCTGCTGGTCTGTTCGGACGTGATGCATTACGTCCCCGATTCAGAATTGAAACGTGGGCTCAAGGGGTTTTCCGAGCTCTGTGGCGGCCTTGCTTTTCTGGAGCTCTGGGCAAAGGAAGATGATATCGTCGGCGACAAAATCGGCTTTATCGAGCGCCCGGCGGCGTGGTATCGAAAACAATTTGCCAATGCCGGCTTTGTCGCCTGCGGCAGTCATGGCTACCTGGGTAGCCACCTGCATACCGCTGCCGCCAGTCTGGAAGTCTTGCGATAATCCACCGACTACCTGCTGTGGCAAACTACCTCGACCTCAACGGACACCGACATGAAAACACAAATCAAACTCAGTCTCGCACTCGCCATTGCCATCGCTTTGAACAGTCTTGCACTGCAGGCGCAGGATCAAGCGGCAGCACCGGCAAAACCGAAGACCATGCAGGAAATTCTGGACGCTACCCAGCCGGGTGACTGGCGTCCTCTGAATCCAAACAACACGATTTATCTTGAATTGGCGACCGGCAGAGTGGTCATCGAACTGGCGCCCAAATTCGCGCCCGAACATAGCAAAAACATCGTTGCCCTGGCCAGGGAAAGATATTGGGATGGATTGAGCATCAATCGTTCGCAGGATAATTTTGTCGTGCAATGGGGCGATGCCAATGGCGATGACGAAAAACTGAAACGCAGCTTCAGGTTGGCGAAACAGACGCTGCCTGCGGAATTCGTTCGCAAAAGCGATGGTCTTGCCTTCACCCGCCTTCCCGATGCCGATGGCTGGGCTCCGCATGTCGGTTTTGTCGAAGGCATGCCGGCCGCGCAAAGTCCTGTCAACAATCAGGCCTGGCTGACACATTGTTATGGCATGGTGGGTGCCGGGCGCGGCATGGAACCCGACAGCAGCAATGGCTCCGAACTTTATGTCGTGATCGGCCAATCACCGCGGCAACTGGACAGGAATATCACGGTAGTTGGCCGCGTCGTACAAGGCATGGAACTGCTTTCCATCCTGCCGCGCGGAACCGGCCCCTTGGGTTTCTATGAAAAAGCCGAACAACGCGTGCCAATAAAATCCATTCGCCTGATGGCGGACGTTCCCGACGAAGACCGCACCTCGATTGAAATACTGCGTACCGATAGCGAAAGCTTCACGCAATTGGTCGAAGCACGCCGAAACCGCCGCGACGATTGGTACAAAGTACCTGCCGGTCATATCGATGTTTGCAATGTGCCGATACCGACCAGGCCGATCAAGAAATAATCCATCACAAAAAAGCCCGCCTCTGATAAAGGCGGGCTTTTTCTCTGGCTCAAGATGCAAATCAGAACTTGGTAAACAAGCGCAGGAAATAAGCCCTGCCATTCAAGCCGAATTGCACGCTGTCGTAGATATGACCATTGTCGGTTTCGTTCGGATCCTGCACGTCCGGGAACTGGTCAAAAATATTCGTACTGCCGAACGTCAGGCGTGTCTTGTCGCTGAAGCCGTAGGTGAAGCTCAAATCCGCCGAAGCTTTCGCGCCATACTCGGCGTTCGGCACCGGCGGGCCGGAGAATGTACCAAGGGTTTGCGAACCGAAATAAATGATTTTGAAATTGGTATTCCACTTGCCTTGCAGATAGTCGAAACCCACCGTTGCTTTCTGCTTTGGCGCACCCTCTTCGAGGAATAAACGTTCACGGTCCGAAAGCAATACGTCTTCACGACCAACCAATGAAGGCGGCGCGTGAATGGCGGTGACTTCATTGTCATTGATGTTCAATGCAATCGTCGTATTGAGTTTGCCGGGACCGAAATCATTCATCTGCGAGAAAGTGAAATCGATACCCTGCGTGCTGGTATCCACCGAATTCACGAAGAATTGCGCCTGGCCAACCCCCAGCGCCAGCAGTGCGGCACCAATATTCGGATCACTGGTGTCAAAACGGCCGGACAATACGATTCGGTCATCGATATCGATGCGATACAAATCGATCGTCAGCGATGTGTCGTCATTGGGCGACCATGTCATGCCGAGCGTGTAGTTTCTCGACTTTTCCTCTTTCAGGGCGGGAATGCCGGCGGCATTGGCAATCACGCCGCCGTTCGGTGCAAGCACCACGTCGAGCGGCACGCCGCTGATGAAATCGGTGAAGGTCGAAGAAAAATAACGCTGTTGCAGTGAAGGTGCACGGAAACCCGTACTTACCGAACCGCGGAAACGAAGCGTATCGCTAGCCTTGAACAACAAGGCAGCCTTGCCCGTTGCGGTGGAGCCGAAGTCGCTGTAGTCCTCGTATCGAATGGCAAAATCGCCGGTGACGCGATCATTGAATCCCACTTCGAGATCGCCGTAGAGAGACCAGCTGTCGCGACTCTTGTCAGTCGTATCGCTCGGCGCAAAGCCCGGGAATCCCTGGCTACCGGCATTACCGCCAATACCCACGCCATCGGCGTCGATGTAGGAACCCGGCTCACCGGCATATATCTGGTAATTTTCACGACGGAATTCGGTACCGAAAGCGACGTTGACACCATTCATGGCATCTTCAAAGTAACGCGACACGTCGAGATTCGTGGTGTCCTGCTGGAACGAAAAACCACCGGCATTGAATGCGGTCGGGCTGATACCGGCACCGCCGCTCAATAAATCCTGATTGGCAATCGATGCATTCAAGGTGTGGTTGATATTGTAGTCAAGGCGGTTGTAGCCATGTGTTTGCGATATATCCCAATGCCAATCACCCCACATGCCTTTCAGGCCGGCCGAAATATGCCGGTCTTCGATATCGCCATCAATAAACGGTACGAAACCATCGGGATACATCGCGGCAGAGTTGCGCGAAGGAATATCGCCCGACCCGATGCCGCCACGGGCAAACGCGGCCGAGGAAGCATCGCGATTCTGGAATCCAGCAACGCCGTAGAAGCTCGTCGTATCGCCAATCGGCAATTCGGTATTGAGAAATATCGTTGAATTCTGCACAGCGGTATCGCCGATGATGCGGGGATTGCCTGGCTCCGAACGGTCCGAACGGCCGCGATCACTATATTCGGCGGTGATTGCAAAAACGCCGTTGTTACCTGCTTCAAATCCGCAATAGGCGGAGGCGAGATAGTTTTCTCCGTCGCCACGGCTGTATTCGCCGTAACCCAGCACGGCTTCGCAATCCTTGCGTTTTTTCAGTCCGATATTCATCACGCCGGCAATCGCGTCGGAGCCATATTGGGCAGCTGCGCCGTCACGCAAAACTTCGACACGATCAACGGCCAACATCGGAATCGTATTCAGATCCGAACCGGTGTTGCCACGATTGCGGGCACCGAAAAGATTTACCAGAGCGGTGGTGTGATAGCGCTTGCCATTCATGAGAAGCAAGGTCTGATCCGAGCCCAGTCCCCTGAGGGCAGCAGAGTCGACCAGATCGGCACCGTCCGCTCCGGTCTGCCGGGTCGAATTGAAGGAGGGTGATATGTATTGCATCGTTTGCGCCAGATCGAATTGACCGCCCTGTTCTGACGCCTTGGTAATCGAAATGACATCAACCGGCACCAGGGTTTCGGTATCGGAGCTACTGCTCGTGATGCGACGCGAACCGACAACCGTCAGTGCATCCAGCGTGCGTGCCTCGGTAGATCCGCTTTCCTGCGCCATCGCCAAACTGAAAGGCGCTACCGCAGTAATCATCGCAACCCCACTCAGTGCCTGCAAAATCCCCAAACGTAATTTGCTCATACAGCCCCCTTTTCAAAGAACATCTAGATTAGCCTGAAACCCCGTTTTTTGCATAGAATCGACATCGTCCATGACACGCTGTGCAACCACTTCAAGAGAACCCAAGATATGTTAACGATCGGCAGCACCGCACCCGGATTTAACCTGAAAACCGAATCGGGTAAAACCGTCAGCTCCGCAAGCCTGAAAGGCCAGCGCTTTGTATTGTATTTCTATCCGAAGGACGATACTCCAGGCTGCACGAAAGAAGCCTGCAGCTTTCGCGACAACTTGCCAGCCTTCAACAAACTCAAAGTACCTGTCTTCGGTATCAGTGCCGATGACGAAAAAGCGCATGGCAAGTTCGTCACCAAATATCAGTTGAATTTTTCGCTGCTGGCAGACCCGGAACACAAAACTTGCGATGCCTTCGGCACCTGGGTCGAGAAAAGCATGTATGGCAAGAAATACTTTGGCATCCAGCGCTCTACCTTCATCATTTCCGACAAGGGCAAAATCGAACACGTTTGGGAAAAGGTCAGCCCCGAAGGGCATGCCGAAGAAGTGCTAGCTTTCTTGAGCGGGGAATCGAGCACAAAAATTTCGCCCGTGAAAAAAGCCACTGCCAAAAAAGTCATTGCAAAAAAAGCTGTTGTGAAAAAGACGGCTGCAAAGAAAGCCCCGGCGAAAAAAACAGCGGCAAAAAAGTCGAAAGCCTGAGCAATTCAGGCAACAAGAAACCCGATAAAGCACCAGCGAAAAGCTGGTGCGTTTACTTGCTGGAATGCCGGGATGGCAGCTTTTATACCGGCATTACCAATCAATTGGCAAAGCGCTATGCCGCCCACGAATCTGGCAAGGCTGCCCGTTATACGCGCTCTCATCCTCCGGTACGCCTCATTGGCAGCCTGCCGTGCATTGACCGCTCGCAGGCCTCCATAAAGGAATATCAGATCAAGCAACTCAGCCGGACACGAAAACTGGCCATGTTCATGAAAGAAAAAGTGTGACGCTTGCCATAAAAACGTGATGGGGCCACACTAATCCCACAAGTTTCATGGATTTTCAGCGATGAGCCTGCTCGACCGATTAAAACAATTGTTTGCCGATGCCAAACAGGTAAAAGAAACAGCCCCGGCAGCGACGGCTGCCTCCATGGTTGAACTTCCCGATGGACAGACAAGTATTCCCGAACGCCGTGGCCGGGAAAGAGTCAATGCCGTTGCCGGCACCAAGGTACTCGTAATCGACGACTCGGCCACGATCGTTGCCCTGATGAGCCGAATGCTCAAGCAAAACGAATATGAAGTGCTGGAAGCGGAAGATGCCGAAAAAGGTCTGGAAATCGCCTATCGGGACAATCCGGCCATCATCTTTCTGGATATCGTGTTGCCGGGCATGAGTGGCTTTACCGCGCTGCGACATCTTCGCCAGGATCCCCGTACGAAAAATATTCCGATCATCATGATCAGCGGTAACGAACAGGCAACCGAACAGTTTTACGTGCAACGCATTGGCGCCGACGATTTCATGAAAAAACCGTTCTCGCGGGCTGAATTATTCACGCGCATTCAAAAATTGCTCGACAAAAATTTTGTGCCGGTTCGTTTCAATGAGTACGTGCATGCCAGCGAAACGACAAGCGAGGAAGACAACTCCGACCAAGTCGCAGAAAATGAAAACGAGGCCGAAAAATCGAATTAACAGACCAGCAGCGCTGAAACAAAAAAACCTGCCGCATTCCCGGAATATGATTTGGGAATGCGGCAGGTTTTTATCAACGGGCTCAGGGCATGCAGAAGAAATTGAGCTTGTTACCGTCCGGGTCACGGAAATAGCCGGCATAGAAACCGTCGCCACGCGGGCCAGCCGGGCCTTCATCCGTGGCGCCAAGTTCCATGGCTTTTTTGTAAAGGCGATCTACCTTCTCAGGACTGTCAACGATGATCGCCACCATCACGCCGTTACCCACGGTCGCCGGCTTGCCGTCATTCGGATAAATCAGGCCAATGCCGGGCGAATTCGGGCCGGTACCCCAGGCAATGAATTTGTCGGATTCCATGAAGCGTCCCGCTCCGATTTCAGCCAATAATGCATCGTAGAATTTTGCCGCACGCGTCAAATCATTCGTGCCTAATGTGACATAACCAATCATCTACCGCCTCCGTACATTGAACAGGATTAATTTCTCGCACGCTTTGGAAAACCGACCATGCGTTGCAACTCTTCGTCCCATAACTTCAAGCGTGCGCATTTCAGACTGGTCCACAAGGTCAGCCTTGGTGCCAACTGCAGCAGCGGGCTCGATTCAAACGCTTCTCGCAAACGGTAATTGGGAACGCGGCTGGCGAGATGGTGGATATGGTGATAACCGATATTGCCTGTAAACCAGTGCATGACTCTCGGCAAGTCATAGAACGAGCTGCCTGCAATGGCCGCCTTGTTGGCATCCCAGTCTTCCTTGCGGGTCCAGTAAGCCTGCTCGAAGGTGTGTTGCACGTAGAACAGCCATACGCCCAAGGCACCGGCGATCAACACGATCGGCACATGGACCATGAACACGGTATGCCAGCCAATCCAGAAACCCAGTGCGACGGCGACAATCAGCAGCATGAAATTATTGATCAGTACGCTGGCCCATTCCTTCTTCCAGGTAAAGGGCATGTCAAACGGAAAGCGATGTTTGATGATGAATTGATAGCAAGGACCTATGCCGAGCAATACCGGCGTACTGCGATAGAAGCGATAGCAGAAACGGCCAAACCACGAACGCGCCTGGTATTCGGCGACCGTCAGGGTTTCGATGTCGCCGATTTCGCGACGATCCAGATTGCCGGACGTGCCATGGTGGATGGCATGTGTTTTCTTCCAATAGCCGTAAGGAAACAATGTAATCAAGCCCAGGATGGCGCCGACCACATGATTGGCTTTTTCACTGGCGAAAAACGAACCATGGCCACAATCGTGCTGAAAGATAAAGATCCGGACATACAGACCGGCGGTCGGAAGCGCCAGCAACAATGTCCAGCCGTAACCCCACTCGCTGACAACGCTCCAGGCCATCAAACCCCACAGCATGAAAAACGGAATCAGGGTATTGATCAGCTGCCAAATGGCACGACCCAGATGCGGCTTCGCAAATTTGCTCAAGAGTTGACGAAGATTTACCGTCGTTACTTGCGGCGTTTCTGCAGAATTGATTTCCATATTATTTCGGTTGCCTGTGTTGTATACGCATATTGTCTGATCCGTTGCCGGGATTAGCAAATGAATTAGTGACTTCTGCCAACCACGGCGTAGCTTTAACAGTAAGTTAATGAATATGTACACTATATGTAGGCGCAAGCCATCAAAACAAGCATGCGGTGCGCGATAACAATGACCATCTCATTATCACAAGCCATCCGCGTATGGGCCAAAATCGGTCTGACCAGTTTCGGCGGGCCCGCAGGACAGATTGCATTGATGCATCGGGAACTGGTCGAAAAACATCAATGGATCAGTGAAGAACGTTTTTTGAACGCCCTGAATTTTTGCATGCTGCTGCCCGGTCCGGAGGCACAGCAACTGTCGATTTATCTCGGCTGGCTGATGCATAAAACCCGGGGCGGCCTGATAGCAGGCCTGCTTTTCATTTTGCCCGGTTTTCTTTGTATTTTATTGTTGAGCCTGCTTTACGTCATGCTCGGCAACTCATTCCTCATAAGCGCCCTTTTCTTTGGCCTGAAAGCCGCCGTACTGGCCATCGTTCTGCAGGCCATATTTCGCATTGCCCGTAAAACCATAAGACACATGCCGATGCTTGGCATTGCGATCGCGAGTTTTCTCGCCCTTTATTTCTTTCATATTCCTTTTCCCGTGATCATCGCTAGCGCTGGTCTGCTGGGCATTGCCGGACAAAAATTTTTTCCGTCCGCCTTCAATGCCGCTGCAAATACCCATGATGCTGCGCATAATAATCATGCGATCGATTTCCATATTGATACGCAAGATCTGCCACACACCAAAGCTTCCTGGCAAGGCAGCCTGAAAACTCTTTTCATCTGGCTTGCGATTTGGACAATCCCGGTCGCGGCGGTGTTTATCGCTTTCGGTAGCCAGAGCGTGCTGGGAAAGCAGGCCGTTTTTTTCAGCCAGACAGCCGTATTCAGTTTTGGCGGTGCCTATGCCGTGCTTACCTATGTGGCGCAGCGAGTTGTTGATAATTACCACTGGATCAGCCCGCGAGAAATGGTGGATGGCTTGGCATTGGCTGAAACCACACCGGGCCCGCTCATCATGGTGCTGCAGTTCGTCGCCTTCGTCGCGGCCTACCGCCACCAGAGCGATTTATCGCCGATCACGGCCGGCATTCTGGCCTCGTTCCTGACGGTCTGGGTCACCTTCGCGCCCTGCTTTCTCTGGATATTCCTCGGCGCACCCTATATCGAAAAACTGCGAAGCAATACGCAACTGCAATCAGCCTTGAAAGCGATTACCGCCGCCGTTGTCGGCGTGATTGCAAACTTGTCGCTATGGTTTGCAATACACACATTGTTCGGCGATACGATCACGATAAAATGGCAATGGCTCGCATTTGAAGCGCCGCAACTTGCAAGTATTCAATGGCCGATGCTTTGCATCACTGCGGTCGCAATGCTCGCCACGCTGAAATTCGGCATCAGCACGATGAAGACCATGCTCCTGTGTTGTCTGCTCGGCTTGGTGACTTATGCGTTTGTGTACTGATTATTTCGACGTATGACTATCGGTAAACAAGTCGACCACGACGGTATTGCCATCGTCGATGACCACGCGATTTCTTCCGGTGTTCTTGGCGGTATATAGCGCGGCATCTGCCCTGGCCAGCCATTCCTGGCGATCTTCATTGCCTTGCAGCAAGGCAGCCCCGATCGACGTGGTGATTTTTTCATTCAGGCAGTACAGATTTTTTTCGATATTGTGGCAATGGTGGTCACAAATCGTCGCCAACGTCGCAAGGTCGACGCCCGGTATCAATAAAACAAATTCCTCACCGCCCATGCGGAAGAAACGATCCAGCTTTCGCGAATTTTTCCTCACTATCTCCGCAAAATTGAGTAATACATTGTCACCTTCTTCATGGCCGTACTTGTCATTGATTCGTTTGAAATGATCCAGATCGAAAATGGCCAGACCATAGGCCTTGTGATCGCGGCTGAATGCCTTGACGGCAATTTCCAGCTCGCGATCCATGCCCCGCCGATTTTGCGCGCCGGTCAGTGGATCCAGCAGGGTAAGATTTTCGAGCTTTTTCCGCTGTGATTCGGTTCTGTAGGCATACATGAACGCCAGAAGGCCAACCACCGATGCACTCACCAGAAACATGGCCAATTCAAGCCTGGATTCAAAGGCCCTGCCGTGCCAGGTAAGAATGCCGAGCGTAAACAAGCTGAGAGCCAGGGCCATGCGATGGCCGAGCAGCAGAAAATTCACCAGCAAGACCGGAAAGGTCCAGAATAATCCTGCCAGACCCAGCAAGGTTGCACTGGCTATGCAACCGAGATTGGTCGCGATGGTCATGAACAGGGCAGCACGTTTGGTATTGCCGCTGTACCAGGCGTGCGCCAGAGCAAGGCTGATCCCGGCGACTATCGAAATGTCCATGATTGCCGCAGCCGCATTTCCCGTGAGATAACGGTAGACGGCAAAAGGCGCGATTCCCAGGATTGCAACGCCACCAAAAACCGTGATGGTCGCCAGATCGAAGTCGTTGCGCAATCTATGCAGAATCATCCCAAGCGCCCTCCCAAGCCACCGTGGAACTCCATGTAGGCAATGTAGCAGCTAATGGACACGGGTTGGTACTTTCAAAAAAACAAAAAAGGCGGGGAATTCCCCGCCCTTTGCCAGCAATGCCATCGGCATTTATGTTCAGGCTTTGCGTGACTCGATCAGATGGAAGCCGATCATGCCAAAACCCGCCGAAGCAAACAGAATGCCCCAGCTCGCCGGATCATTCGGCGTCAGGTTCAAGCCATCAATGAGGCCGAAGGCTGCACCGATGAGGGTAAGCACCAAGCCCCATTTCAGGGCGGACATGCGGCGAATCTGTGCGTCGGCCAGAAGCATTGCCTTGATCAGGTCTTCGGACGCATGGGTTTCCGAGAGGCGGCGGCGCAGCCCCGTTTCGGCAATAATTTTTATGGCGGCAACGACGCAGATAAACAGTACGATGGGAATCAGGATGCTGAAGTCCATGGGAAATCCTTGAGTGAGAACGTTGAGTAGTGGCGATGTGGATGGTTCACATGAATAGAGACAGGGACTTTACGACAGGTTGCAATCCAATAAGCGAAATCTTTCTGCAACCTGATGTTCGTTGGATGTATCCAAACTGATATGAAAGACGACCGTTCCCTGGTGCAAGCGGTACTCGAACGTGCCCCAGGCGCTTTCGAGCGCCTGGTCGTGCAACATCAGAATCTGGTCTGGCATATGGTCTATCGAATGGTGCAGCAGCGTGATGATGCAGAGGAACTGAGCCAGGAAGTCTTTTTGCGGGTCCATCAGAAACTGCACCAATTCCGCCATGACAGCGCCTTGTCGACCTGGATTGGCAGCATCGCGTTCAGCATTGCCACCCGCCACCTGCAACGAAAACGCATATCGCTCGTGGACGAATGTGATGACGAAGAAGGCAGCCAACTGGAACGCATTGGTGATGACTTCGATCTTGAAAACGCCCATGCCGATCGGGAATTTCAAAGCCATGTTGCCGAGGCAATGAACAAACTGTCGCCGATACAAAGGACGCTTGTTACCTTGTACCATCTAGATGAAATGAGCCTGCTCGATATTGCCCGAGTCACTGAACTGCCGGAAGGCACGGTAAAAAATTATCTGTTTCGTGCACGCCTCAAGTTGCGGCAAGCACTGGAAAGGAAAGTTGGAGAACCCGCATGAACAAACCCATCCATCAGCCGATGACATCGCAGGAAATAGAACGCGAGTGGCAACGACAGGAAAAAGCCGAACAGCGCGAACGCATGCAAAGCGGCGAACATGATGATGCCGCAATCGATCAGTACCGGCTTATCCACCGCCTGTTGAAACAATCCGACATTCCCGCATTGCCGGCTGACTTTGCCCACCACGTCGCACGGCAACAGCTGGATGTCGAGCAGCAAGCCCAATTCGAAAACCTGACGCTTCGGGTAATTATCGCCATTCTCATGGTCGGCGGTTTGTTGTACGTGGCGCCGGCATTGATTGATGGACTACAGAAGATGTCGGCTGCAGTTACCCTGCCATGGCCAATGCTATGGGCCACGACTCTTGCATTGGCTTTTGCCGGCATACTGGATCAGATATCCAAACGCTATCGGATCATGCACCGGTGAACGGATGGCACAGGCGGCATTCATGCTGACGGACTATCATTCCCGTCGCATGTACAAGCCGCCCACACTGTTTTTCGCCCTGCTTTTCTTTGCCATCCTCTCCGATGCACAGGCGAGGACGGTGTATCGCTGCATTCAAAAAGGCACTGTCAGCCTGGCCACCGCACCAGAGCCTGGCTCGAAATGCACGGCGCAGACATTCGACGATAATGCGGCAAAGATCCCGAACCTCTGGGGTGCAAACGGCAAACAAAGCGGCGTACTTTATCAGCGCGAGCAGGACGGCAAGACCGTTTACAGCACGCGCAACCTGCCGGGCTCAACTCCGGTACTCGCCTACACGGTCACACCGCCGCCGGGTGCATTTGCGCACTCGGGCCTGGGCTCGGTCGGGAAACCAAAAATCGATGTCCATGCGGATCTATTCAAGTCGGCCGCAAAGAAGAACAAGATCGAAGACGCCTGGCTGCGTGCCATTGCCCATGCAGAAAGCAATTTCGATGCCGATGCCGTTTCGCCAAAAGGCGCGCAGGGCATTATGCAAATGATGCCGACGACGTCAGCGCAGTACCAGGTAAAAGATCCCTTTTCACCGGTGGAATCTATCAATGCCGGTGCAAAAATGCTGAGTGAACTTCAACGTCGCTATAAAGGCGATCGGCGTCTTGCCACGGCTGCCTACAATGCCGGCATCGGCACGGTGACTCGCTACGGCGGCATCCCGCCTTATGCGGAAACGATCAGCTATATCGACAAGGTGGACGCTTTGTACGAGCTTTACCTCAAAGCGCTGACGCCGGTTAAACGCAAATCCTCCCGCAAGAAAAGAAGCTAGCGTTTGCGGAAAGTCACCACAAGCACGTCGCGATAGGCAGGCAGGCTTGAATCGAGCGGCTGGACAGCGGTAACGCCGTGGTAGGCACGCGTATCATCGACCAATGCAGCATCAAAAGCTTCGGTCAAGGTAAAGCTGCTGGACAGGCTGCCGTCCAGCGAACCAATCATCGTAGTGCCACTGGCGATATTGCAGCGTTTGATCAACAACACCAGTACATAATCCACGCCATCACGATGCATGCCTTCCGGCGTTGGCAAGCCCGGAGCATCGACACTCGCTTCAATCCGGAACTGGTGAACCTCGACCAACCATTGCTTTACCGACGGCATCAAACCGGAAAATAAATCGCGGCAGAACCGGAGAATCGTTTGCAGGCTCTGACCATTGGCCTGTTCGTCCTTGATCGGCTCGAACCAGCGCTCAACACCGCCGTTGAGTGAGTTGTAATCCAGCGTCTGGAAATGCGGCTGATGTGGCAGCCGGTGTATATCGTCAACCGAGGCTTCGAATACCGCATGACGACGGCGTCGATAACGGCCGTGATCCGCCATGTAGTTATCAAGCTCGAGATTATTCCAGCTTTCGGCGAACGCATTCCAATCCGACAAATCTCCCTGCGCTTCCAGCTGACTGCGCATTTCATCGGCGTGCGCAAAGACGTGCGCGTGTTCGCGCAAGGTTTTTTGGTAATCGGGTAATGACATGGCCGATATTATGCCGCATCGTTACCACCGAGCGTAGGAGCGTCCTTTATGCGCGATAAACCACGCCGGATTTTGTCGCGCCTAAAGAACGTTCCTACACGGAAACCTATCCGCCCGGTTTCAACTGCCCGATCGCCTCAAGCGATGCAATACGCCGTTGTTCGGCAGCATTGAATTGTTGTGCACGCAACGCGGCGATCGCCTGTGCACGGGCAGCATCCGATAAGCCACGATTGGCGTCGATGCGCGAACGCGCCCGCAAATACTGGTCTATCCGTGCGTCCCACTGGGCGCGTTGCTGGTCAAGCTGGGCCAATCTTGCCGCCGCGTCTTTGCCCCAGAGGGCTTCGCGTTCTGCTGCACGTTGCTGCTCAGTCAATTGTAGTTCTTCGAGTTGCCGGGTTTGTTCTGTAATCAGCGCAGCCGTGTCGGCTTCGGTGCGGGCGGAATAATGCTGTGAGGCATCAAGCACCGCCAATTGCCTTGCTTTTTCTTCGGCGCCCAGATTTTTGTCATTGGCGATCGCCATTCGTTTCAACGTCAGTGCCGCCAGCATTTCTTCCTCGGCGAAGAAGGCAAATGCCATTTCCTCGCCCAGCATTTTTTTTCTCAGCGCGGTCACTTTTTCAAGCCGTTCCTCGGGCCTGCTCAAACCACCGATATTCAAATCCGTCAGTGCATTCAGGTAATCGGTATATCGATCGAAAAATTTCAATGCTGCATCGGTGCTGGCTGGACTATATTTACCCAGCAAATAATCTTTCAGCAATGAACGAATTTGAAACAGCTCCCGTTCCCCCATCAGGCTCAGGTAATAGTCGAACAATCGGCGCATGCCAGGATCAAGCACCACCTGTCCGTTCGCATCAAGCGTAACGCCACCATCCACTTCTGTTCCGCGCAGGGAACTTTTATCCAGTGAAAATTCGGAATCCGGCGATACCGAATTCTTGTTTGATAGAACGGCTTGCGGGGTTTCGACCCGTTCAGTTCCAGCTTCAGCGATATCTGCTTGCTCTCCACCCGACGAGGTGCTGCTGTTCGAGTACCACATGAAGCCCAGTGTTGCGATGCCAAGCACCGCAACACCAAGCACTGCGGAATATGCCCTACTCACAGACCAAGTGTTTTCAGACGATTGGCTTGTGCCCGAAGAACGCTGGACGGGCTGGATGAAAACAATCCGCGCAGGCCGAGGAATTGGTTCACTTCGTCCAGGTGATTCCACGAATAGTCATCGCGCAACACCGTGCCCCAATGCGATGAGCAGCGTCCTACCAGACCATCGTTTTGTTCGAAACCAAACACCAGGCTGCCGGCGCCCATCAGTGGATCGCTGACGTCGAAAATATTGGTCAACACCGATGTGCCGCTCAACGAGTAATAACGTACGCCGTTCACGAGGTTCGCGCCGCTGCCGCATGAACTCGTGGGCTTGCCTTGCGGATGACGGGAATTGAAACTGTTTGAACCCGAGGTGCTTAACGATGCCAGCGCACCCAGCGCATTTTGCGGATCGGTATTGCCGGACAAGCCACCTAGGAATGCGCTAAGCGCATTCACGAAACCGGCAAGAAACGTTCGTCCTGCCGAGCCCGGCGGCAACGTGGTGCTCAGTAAATCCGCCATCGGTGCACCGGTATTCGGCGAACCCAGAACGGTCACCGATGCCACCAGATCAGGTCGTACCGAAGCCACATAACGAATGGTGGGGCCGCCGTGGCTGTGTCCGATCAAATTGAATTTTTGCTTGCCGGTCACCGCACGCAAGTTATCCAGATCGCGGATCAGTTGTTCGCCGCGCACTTCGGAATAATTACTGGCGGAAACGCTCGCGGTATACACCTTGGCGCCGCCGGATTTCAATTCACCGCCAATGCCGTACCAATAGTCGTAAACACCGAGCACCGAATCGAAACCCAACAGGCCGTGCACCAGCACGATCGGGTTTTTGGTTTGCGTATAGCCGGTTTGCGCAGCGGCGCCGAAAGAACAGAAACAAAAAAACAGAACGGCCAACACACGGCCGGCAAAAGTGCGATTCATAAGCTCCCTCCCAAGAGTATGGATCTGAATGTATTTAAGGCTTGCGACTCAATACGGTGCCGAATGGCGACTTGAATGTAACAGGTTTTGACAAGCCGTCATCTTGCATAGCAGCAATCACGTGAAATCACACAAGCCGTTGATAATGTTCAACATCGAAACGGCGTGTTTTATGTCGATAGACGAAAGTAAAGTCCGGCCATAGCGTCGTGTTCAATCCGTTGCTCGCCAAATACCAACTGGAGCAGCCACCGGTATTCCATACCGTTCCGGCAAGTTGTTTTTGCAATGACGCGTTGTAGTTGTCCTGTGTTTGTTGCGGAATATCGAAAGCAACCGGGGACTGGGTAATCAGCTTCAAGGCCGACATCACGTAATTCGCCTGCGACTCGATCATGTAGATCATCGAGTTATGACCCAGCGCGGTATTTGGCCCGGTCATGATAAAAAAATTGGGAAAGCCGCTTACCGTTGTTCCCAGATAGGCACTCGGCCCTTGCTGCCAATGCTCGTTTAACTCTTTTCCATCCAGACCAAAAACCGGAAATGGCGAACCCGCTTCTGCAGCAAGAAATCCGGTACTGGCTATGATGATATCAAGTTGATGTTCGTTACCATCGCGTGTACGAATGCCATTCGGCGTGATGCATTCGATAGCATCGGTGATCAGTGCCACGTTTGGTTTTTTCAATGCCGGAAAATAATGATTGGAAAGCAATACACGCTTGCAACCGATGACATAGTCGGGTTTAAGTTTTTCGCGAAGGGATTTATCGCGAATATTGATTGCCATGAATGTTTTGGCCAGCAACTGCACGATTTTCAACAGGCCGGGCAATCGCGTAAAAGCAATCGCCCAACTTTCATGCCAGGAATAAACATAGGCACGATTGAGTTTTTGCAAGACTGGCAACTTCATTCGCAACCAGCGTCGCCACTTTGGTACCGCAAAATCGGGCTTGAAAATCAGCCAGGGAGGCGTGCGCTGGAAAATGGACAGATGTCCGACTTGATCGGCAATCGCTGGCACGATCTGGATCGCACTCGCACCGGTACCGATGATGCCGGTACGCTTTCCTTTCAGGCCGATATCGTGCCGCCAACGCGCGGTATGGAACAACTCGCCGCCAAAGCTCTCGATGCCTTGAATAGCGGGCATTTGAGGACGGCTTAACCCGCCTGTCCCCATGATGAGTGCTTTCGCTTCGAAAACTTCCGCACCATCGCCGATGTCAACTCGCCAAATTTTTCGCGGCGCATCGAAGCGCGCACTGCTGACTTTTTTGTTGAAATGAATATTCGACCGAATATGAAAACGATCAGCACATGCATTCATGTAATCACGAATTTCCGCCTGCTGCGGATACGAACGCGACCAATCCGGATTGGCCGCAAACGAAAAACAATACAGGTTCGACGGTACATCGCAGGCTGCACCGGGGTAGGTATTGTCACGCCAGGTGCCGCCGATGCTATCTGCCTGTTCGAGAACAGCATAGGACATTCCCGCCTGCTGCATCTTGATAGCCATGCAAAGACCGGAAAAGCCGGAGCCGACGATAAGAGCATCGAGAATAGGGCTTTCGGATTGGCTGGCATTGGCTTCCATGAACCCGGATAGTAAGCGAAACCGGCGATTTTTCCGATAGTGTGATATTTCCGCCTTCGCTGCGAATCATGTATCAACAGCAAAGCAGATTAACGACAATGACTTCAGACAGCGCATCCATGGCCATAAGCAGCAAACAAGAGTTCGAGTCTCTACTGCACCGACATCGCAAGATCGTCTACAAGGTAGTGAATACCTATTGCTGGCAGGCAGATGATCGTGCCGATCTGGCCCAGGAAATCGCGATCCAGCTTTGGCGATCGTTTCACACTTATGACAACGAACGGAGCTTCTCCACCTGGATGTACCGGATAGCGCTGAATGTGGCGATCTCGAATGTTCGTCATCAAGACAAACTCTCGCAATTCTCGGTTCCGCTGGATGAAAGCCATCTGGAAATCGGAAATGACGACCAGACGGGCAAAGCCGATGAGCGAATCAACTTGCTGCAAACATTTATCGGACAACTGGATTCATTAAACCGCGCTTTGATGCTGCTTTATCTGGAAGAACACAGCTATCGCGAAATCTCGGACATTCTGGGCATCAGCGAAACCAATGTGGCGACAAAAATAAACCGTCTCAAACAACGCATCCGCGACGACATCAACACAAAATCATGAGGAAACAACATGGAACTCGATGAAATGAAATTGGCCTGGCAGAGTCTTGATCGCCGGCTTGAAGAACATCTCGCCTTGAACAAAAAGGCCTTATTGCAGGATAAACGCAGCAAAGCATCCGGCAAGCTACGCCCGCTGATCTGGGGCCAGGGTTTCCAGATGGTTGCCGGTTCAGTGATGGCTTTGCTCGCAGCAGGTTTTTGGGATGCCACTCGTGATATCCCCCACCTCTTCTACGCAGGACTGTCGCTGAATATCTACGGAGTATTGCTGATTATTTTTGGCGGTGCGATGCAAGGCACCATGAGTCGCGTTGATTACTCGGCACCGGTGCTGGAAATTCAGAAGCAATTGGCCCGGGTTCGCAATCTATACGTTCAATGCGGCACGATACTGGGGCTTGTCTGGTGGTTGCTATGGATTCCCTTGACCATGGTCTTTTTTGCCTGGGCCTTCGGCTTTGATATCTATGCGAAAGGCCCGCCGATGATGATTCTGAGCTGGTGGATCATCGGATTTGGCGGCTTGCTGGCATCGATCGGCTTCATGGTTTGGGCTTCGAAACGCCCCGCTCTTTCCGGAAAATTGGAACGCAGTGCTGCTGGCAAGAGTCTGAATAGTGCACAGAAATTTTTGGAAGAAATTGCCGAATTCGAAAATGCATGAGCCTTGCAAAAACTGCTAATCGCAACGGGTTGCCGGAATGGAAATTCCCGGCAGCCCGATTGCGTTACAATGGACAAATGAAAATCATCGAATTCAAGCTTGAACACGACTATGTCGAATTGAACCAGCTACTTAAGCTGGTCGGTCTTTGCGGTAGTGGCGGCATGGGCAAGGCCATCGTGGCCAGCGGCATTGTCAGCGTGAATGGTGAAATTGAACTTCGCAAGACCTGCAAGATTGTCGCCGGCAATATCGTGCAGATCGAAGACCACGAGATTCACGTACTCGCCGCCCAAGACTGATCGCGATAACCGACACTAGTTGTCCGGCGATGCATGCTCCGAATCTTCCTGCATTTGCAGCACATCACCCTGGGCAGATTCCGGCGTCATGCCTTCCAGCCGGATTCGCAAGGCAAGATCCGTTCGCGAATCGGCCACGTCAATCGCATCCTGATAACTGATCTTCTTCGCTGCGTACAACTTGAACAATGCTTCGTCAAAGGTTTGCATTCCCAAGTCGGTGCTGTGTTTCATCGATTCCTTGATAGCCGAGATTTCACCCTTCGCAATCATGTCTGCGACGAAGGGCGAAGACAGCAATATCTCGACTGCGGGAATCCGCTTTGCGTTGGGGTCGGTACTTTTCAACAAACGCTGCGAAACGACGGCCTTCAAATTGAGTGACAAATCCGTCAAGACCTGCTGGCGTGCCGTCTCGGGGTAGAAATTGATAATGCGATCGAGTGTCTGGTTGGCATTGTTCGCATGCAAGGTCGACAGACATAGATGGCCGGTCTCCGCATAGGCGATCGCTTGCTGCATGGTATTGATATCGCGGATTTCACCAATCATGATCACGTCCGGCGCTTCGCGCATGGCGTTTTTCAGCGCATTGGCATAACTCTTGGTATCGAAACCGATTTCGCGTTGATCCACCACCGAACGCTTGTGCGTATGCATGTATTCGATCGGTTCCTCTACGGTCAGGATATGCCCGGTTCGCTCCTGGTTCCGATAGTCGATCATCGACGCAAGCGTTGTCGATTTGCCCGAACCGGTTGAACCGACACAAAGTATCAGGCCGCGCGGCATCATGACCAAGTCCCTCAATATTGGCGGCAAATTCAGCTGCTCCAGACTGGGTATCCGGTTACTGACATATCTGACCGCCATCGCTGTCTCGCCCCGCTGACGGTAGATATTGATCCGGAAACGACCGATATTCTCGATCGCCCAGGAAAGATTCATTTCCCAGTTTTCTTCAAATTCCGCTTTCTGCCTTTCATTCATCACCGAGGCCGCCATCGCAGCCACTTCAGCCACACTGAGTTCCTTCGCTCCGACATGTCGAACCAGCCCTTCAATTTTGATATTCGGCGGCGCGCCGGGGCTGAAAAACATGTCGGACGCTTGACGATCAACCATCATGCCGAGGTAGCCGTTAAATTCCATACTTTTTCTCCCCGAATTTCGTGGCGATCAACCTAGGTATTTGCCGGCCTGAAAATTTCTTCGCGATGCAATGCCGAGACAGCATGCACCCAGGCATGTGTTACGGCATTGATATCCAGATTCGACGTGACAAGCAATTCTTTTTTATCAATCAGACCGATGATGTCGTGCTTGATGTGTTCCAGTATTTTTTCCGCTTTGCAATCCGGCGTCGCTGATAATCCAACCCAGCCGTTACGCCCGGCACGCTTGGCGGCATACAGGGCGATATCGGCGATTTCAACCACATCATGCCAGCCCAATGCCCGCGGCGACCGCGGAATGAAAGGAAAGCAGGCAAAACCGATCGAGCAGGACTTTTTCAGGGAAATGCCTTCACCCAGATCAAAATCATTATCGACGATCCTCGAACGTACGCGTTCCGCGAGCATGTAGGCATCCTCGCGCGCGGTGGAACGGGTAATGATCAAGAACTCTTCCCCGCCCCAGCGGATCAGATAATCGCCTTCCCGGAACACCTGCCGCAAGCGCTGCGAAACTTCCACCAGCACTGCATCCCCAGCAGCATGCCCCTGGATATCGTTGACCTGTTTGAAATTGTCTATATCGATCAGGAAGAACACCAAACCCTTCAGATCATCCAGCGGCGTATCGTTCTCGCGACTTGCATCGTAGGCACGGAAACAGTTTTCAATATCAGCCTGAATATGCTGATCGAAGAAACGGCGATTACGCAAACCGGTCAGCGGATCTGCGAGACTCGCCTCTTCCAGCGCACGCGATTTGTCGGCCAGCGCATGCGTCATCACTTCGAGTTCCTGGGTCCGCTGCAGCACTTTCTCCTCCAGCTCGATGCGCTTGTCATGCAAATATGTCGTGCGTGCATGAACCAGAATGACAACTGCCGTGACTGCAAGGACCGCACAAATCAGGTAGAACCACCAGGTTTGCCACCATGCAGGCAGTACCTCGACCGGAATTTCCAGTATTTGATGGCTCCAGGTACCGTTGCGGTTACTACCGCGGATTTTCAACAGATAGTTTCCGGGCCAGAGATTACCGTAGCTCGCCACTCGCAAATTGGCATCGGTCTCTATCCATCCTTCATCCTGACCCGTTAATTGAAACGCATAGCGATTAAGCCCGGGCGCCGTGAAATCGAGCGCGGAAAATTCCAGGCTGAAACCGCGTTGTGTGGAGGAAAGATGAATGCCCTTGCTGGCCAAATCGGAAAGCGACTGTCTTTCACCATTGATTCTAAGTTCCGTCGCCACCAGTGGCGGAGCATAGGACCAGGGTTTGAAACGGGCCGGATCGATAATCAACAAGCCCTGATTGCCACCGTACACAAATCTTCCGTCCCGCGTTCTGGCATAAGAACGAAACCATCCGGTACCAAAGAAAATGCCATCAGCCCGGTTTAATTCGTAGATGGAATTTTGTTTCGGGTCGTACACGAATTTGTGCGTCCAGATCCGGCCTTTTTCATCTTCCAGCAGATTGGCGCCATAGGGGCCACCGGCGATTCTGTGTTTCGCACTCACCGACTCAAAAGCTGCCTGCCTGCCATTCCAGCGGAGCATTCGATGCAAGCCATGCGCCGTGTCCACCCAAAGCCCCTGCTTCGAATCGACCAGCAAACCGACCACCGATGCATGCGAAAGCGCGAACCCTTTTTCGAATTCCACCGGAACCAATTGTCGCGAATGATTGGCACGGTAATACAGACCGGCATTGGTTCCGACCCACATGCCGCCATCTTTTGTTTCTGCAAGCGCATTGACCGAACCCAGTACCGGATTGTTTTTCGAATCGGCCAGACGCGATATCGACAGTTCATCGGCTTCCAGCACGAACAATCCATCGGTAGTGCCAATCCAGAGTTCGCCCTGACTGCCTGCCAGTAGTCGGCGTACGGCTGCGCCCTGCAATCCATCACTGGCAATATCCCGCCGCAAACCGATGGCGCCATTCACATAGCGGAATAAATTTCTTTCCGTCCCCACCCAGACGCTGCCGCTGGTTGTCTGTGCCAGACCCGTCACCATATCGTCGCTTGGATCAGACAAACTCACTTTGGGATGCAGTCGAGAAACCGGCTTCAACGCGGTATCAAGAATGGAGATGCCATTGGCAGCGGTGCCAAGCCATAGCTGTCCATTCGACAATTCCAGCACGCTGGTGACACTCAGGACATTCACGGCATTGCTGGCATCGCGTTCCTGCCGAACCACACGAAATGCGGCATTGTTCATGTTGACGCGCTGCACACCGCCGCCAAAGCTGCCCAGCCATAAGCCTCCAGCACGATCAATCAGGAATGCACGAATTTCACTGGCAGTGACGCTGTCGGGATTCGCCGGATCATTGCGGAATTTTTTGATCAGCCTTGTTCCGCTGCCATCGAACACATCGATGCCGCTGGTATGACCAACCCAGATCCGGTCCTCGCTCGGCTGCGAAATCGCCAATACCGTGCCACCGACAATTTGTCTTGAGAGCACGATATCCGAAGCCTGGCTCGCCGCAGGATTCATGATGATCACTTCACCATCATTGGTGCCTACCCAAAGGTGGCCATTTTTCGCGGCATAGACAGTACGGATACTTTTTCCGGAAAGACTGCCGGGATTTCCTGCCTCGGAATAGATGGACTCGAAATCATGGCTTCCCTGCCTCAGTCGTTCCAGGCCATTCCAGGTACCTACCCAGAGATCGCCGCTGGCATCCACATGCAATGAAGAAATTCGGGCATCTTCAGGTGCACCGAGAGTTCCATTTTTTTTGTCGAAACGAAGAAACTTGCCCGTGCCCGGCTGAAAACGACTGAGTCCGCCACCAGTACTGCCAACCCAGATTTCCTTGCCTCGCCCCTCGGCCAGCGAGCGAATGCTGCCGGCTTGCAGAGAATCGGGATCATCCGGATCGTTGGTGAAGTGGCTGAAATATCCGGTCCCGGGATCGAATACGGAAACTCCATCGGCATCAGTACCAATCCAGAGTTTTCCGTCACTCGCCAATAATAAAACCCGGATAAAGTTGCCGCCGATGGAATGCGGATCGGCAGGATCAAACGCATAGCGGCGAAACTGGTAACCATCAAAACGAATCAAGCCATTGGGCGTACCAATCCAGATAAATCCCGAGGCATCCTGTGCCATCGTGGTGACCACACCATCGTAAATGCTGCTGCGATCACCGACCGTTTCGAAATTCGCGTCCTCGGGCGGCCCCATTTCAAGAGCAGCCACCGGCGTCATGCCAACCAACATGATCGCAACGAAGCATAAAAAATGCTTAAGGATTAAGCGCATAGGGTAATAGTAGCCTGTGCCGCAGACTTGCAACAGAAATCTTTCCCTTGCCATTGTTACGATTTGTGAACTGGCAAAAGCCGGATTCGTGCCTGATGGGCAAGACAAAATGGATTGCCTTGCCCATGCGCTATTTCATGGCCAGAAATACATGAAGGTCAAGGCGCTGATCGTTGCATAGATGAATCCATCCAGCAGATCTTTTGCAACGCTGCCCCAAAGTTTTCCCATCCATATCGCGGACTGTACGCTGCCGCCGCAATAGGCCAGCAGGTTGATCAGACCAATCATATGCCCCGCCATACGAGGGTTTGCTTGCAGCCCCAAACCCTGAACGACAATCAACGCCGCAAACGCGGCAATCAGAACGGTAAAAACAAACCACATCAATAACGCAGGCCCCATGGTCGGCGGACCGCTTTTCCGTATCGTCAAAAATCCAATCGGGCCTTCGATGAATTTACTCATCGTCGCCTCTTCCTGCATCTGTTTCATGTCGATGCAATGCGGAAATACATATTGGCCCGGCGAAGGCTTGCCGGCACGTACGGCCACACGCACCTCGTCCTCGTTTGCCAATTTCCCGTAATCGCTGTTATGCCATTTGAACACCATGTGTATCAGGCTGCTGGCGATAAACACAAAGACTCCCGTCAACAAGATCGGCAGCCACAAGTGAGCAAGATCCTGCATTGTCCCTCTCCCGTCTGTTTCCCCGTTACTACATTAGTCCAATCACTGGTAAAAACCAGCTTTTGCTTTAATCTAGCGACAATTTCCGCAGGGGTATCGAACACATGTTTCACCGTGGTTTTTCAACTTTAGTCTTCTGTTTGCTGATTTCCCTGCCGTCATTTGTCTTCGCACAGGCCACAAGCGCATCGGTACCCGCCGACACCCCGCTTTCCGAATTGAAACCCGGCCAGTTCATCTGGATGCCGGAAGTAGTGCCCGAAGGTCCGCTGGTCATGGTGATCAGCATTACCGAACAACGCGCCTACCTGTATCGCAATGGTTTGCTGATTGCCGTAAGCACAGTTAGTACTGGCAAAAAGGGCAAGGAAACGCCGACCGGTGTCTTCACCATCCTGCAAAAAAACAAGGATCACAAATCCAGCCTTTATAACGATGCACCGATGCCGTTCATGCAACGACTAACCTGGGATGGCGTCGCTTTACATGCAGGCAAACTGCCGGGCTATCCGGCCTCGCATGGCTGCGTACGATTGCCGTATGAATTTGCCAAAGTGCTCTTTGATACGACGGATTTCGGCATGACAGTCGTCGTCGCCGATGAAACGACATCAATACCGAACGTTGCGCACCCCAGCGTTTTTGCACCCGTTGCCTTCGCTTCTTCCGACAAGGCGCCGGTAGCTCCGCGACTGTCCTGGTTCGAGAGTTACCACTGGGAGCCGGAAAAAGCCGCGACTGGCCCCGTCTCCATTCTGATCAGTACCGCCGATCATCGTGCCATCGTCATGCGCAATGGCATCGAAATTGGCCGTTCCAAGGTGGGAATTGTGGGCAAAGAACCGTTCGGCACCCAGGCTTATGTATTGATGGAAGGTGAACGGAATGAACCAAGCAAATTGGTACCGAATAAAAAAGCCAAGAACTGGATGAGCATCCCGATGCCGGGCTACGCGCCAAGTGCAGAAAAACTGAAAGGCCCCGGAACGCTTGATCCAGCAGCCGTCAAGCGAATTGCGGTACCGGTGGATTTCGCACGATCGGTCTACGATATTCTCACACCAGGCACCACGCTCGTATTGACCGATGCCCAAGTGCTGCCACGCACGACCGGCAAAGATGTGACGGTGATCACAGCGGGTGAACCTGCCGATGAGGAACTGCCACCCTGGATCGAAGAGAATTCAGGTTCGACTAAATGATTTTTTAACGGGCGCATACGTATAGTCGGACAAATTTTGTTTATCCGATAAGTACTTATGCGCAAAAGTTCGTTCATATTCGCAAGCCTGTTTCTGCTGTCCTCGCAAGCTTTTGCCGAGACGACGCAAGGCATGCTGTCGCGTTTGGCGCCCGAGATTAATCCTCGCGTATTGAATCTTGCACTCGAAGCACGCGATTGCGCCGCCAAACATTTATCGGAATCGCTTTCGCCGCGTTTGGCGGTCATCGATTATTCGCTGCCTTCGACCGAACGCCGTCTCTGGGTATTCGATATCGAAGCGCGCAAATTATTGTTTGCCGAGTACGTCGCCCATGGCCAGGGTACCGGTGAAAATTTCGCCCGTGATTTTTCCAATCGCGATGGCAGCCATCAAACCAGCCTGGGCCTGTTCAGAACGACCAGCACCTACAATGGCAAGAACGGTTATTCACTGAAGATGGAAGGCCTGGAACCCGGCACAAACGATGCT
>JAKQKT010000222.1 GCA_029560515.1 Pseudomonadota bacterium | reverse complement strand
AATGAGGCGATTGCACGATGCGCATATTTGTTCACAAATCGCTACAATATCGGCTCTTTCAAATACGAGGCCGCCATGCAGCTATCGGGCAGCATAACTGCGTTAATTACTCCTTTCGATTCTGCAGGCGCGGTCGATTTCACGGCGTGGCAGCGTTTGATTGAGTGGCAAATCAAGTCCGGAATCGACGCTATCGTGGTGGCCGGCTCTACCGGTGAAGCGGCAGCACTAAGCGATGATGAATACAGTGCCCTGATCCGCAGCGCGGTTGCCCAGGTCGCCGGTCGTATTCCGGTACTTGCGGGCACCGGTCAATCAAATACTCTGAAGACCATTGCGCAAACCCGTCTTGCCAAGAACGCTGGCGCCGATATCGCGCTGGTCGTCACGCCGCCGTATGTCAGACCGACCCAGGCCGGATTGATCGAGCACTATCAGATGGTGGCCGATGAAGGTGGCTTGCCGGTCGTTCTGTACAACGTACCAGGCCGTACCGGTTGCGATATGCAGCCTGAAACCGTGGCCACGCTTTGCATGCATCCCAATATCATCGGTTTGAAGGAAGCGCGGGGCGATGAAGAACGCTGGAATGCGCTGTATCCGCTGTCTTCGGCGCATTTTTCCTTGCTGAGCGGTGACGATGCAAGCTTTGTCCGGGCAGTTCGAGGCGGAGCTGCCGGCGTCATTTCGGTCGCTTCCAACGTCGTTCCAGGAACTTTCAGCAAGATTGTCCGTCTGTTACAGGCTGGCGAAATCGACGATGCGCTCGGTTTGGATCAGTATTTGCAGGCTTTGTATGATTTTCTGGGCTGCGAACCCAACCCGATCCCGGTCAAAGCCATTTTGACCCGTCTTGGTTGCGGGGTTGGCCTGCGTTTGCCTCTGCTGCCGCTGTCTGCGGCCTATGGCGAAAACGCGGAAAGCATGACAGCGCAGTGTAAAGCGTTAGAATTGCCGCTAGTTTGAATCAGTTTGAATTGAAAATAACGGCTTCGTGCCATCAGGAGAAGAATCCAATGATCGTTTCACCTCGCGTTACGCGCTCGCTTATCTGGCTGACCTTGGCCTTGGTTATGGTGTCGGCTACGAGTGGTTGCAGCTGGCTTAAAAAACGCGTCGGTTACGAAAACAGCAAGCAAACCAATCCGCTGGAAATCCCGCCTGGTTTGGACGCACCAAGTACAAACAATGCCTTGCTGGTGCCGAATGTGGAAGGTACCGCGGCAGGAGCCCAGGCTTCGGTCGAAACCTTCACCGTGAATGACACGTTGGAAAGCACCTGGCGCCGTATGGGTCTCGCTCTGAACCGCATTGAAGGCGTCACCGTTACCGGCAGCGCACAAGCTTTGGGCAGTTACGATGTTCGCTATCAAGGTTTGAATTACCTGATCCGCGCCGAAGCAGCAGGTGATTCCACCCGTGTGACTGCCTTCACTTCTGAAGGTGCGGCTGCCGCGAACTCGCCAGCCAGCCGTCTGCTCGGTATCCTGAAATCACGCTTGAA
>JAKQKT010000208.1 GCA_029560515.1 Pseudomonadota bacterium | reverse complement strand
GTGCCGAGTCCGCGTTGCGGTGGCAACCAGCGGCTTGCACCGCCGCTGGCCATCAGGCCGACGGCGTCGCCTTGCCGAAGTGCAAGATAGGAAACCACCAGGCTGGCATTCAATACATGGTCGAAATGCGATAGCGCATCGTCTTTCGCCAGCATGCGGCGACCGGTATCAATCAGTAATAAAACCTGCTGGTTTTTTTCATCCTGGTAATCGCGCGAAATCAATTTGCGAGCACGCTGTGTTGCTTTCCAGTCAATCTGCCGCATGCTGTCGCCGAGACGGTATTCGCGTAATTGATGGAACTCGGTGCCCTCGCCACGGCGGCGTTTCAAATGGGCGCCGACTACGCGCGAGGCCTGTTCGGAACTGAATAATGCAAATTTTGCCAGCGGCGCAAAGTTAGGAAAGGCGCGAATAGTTTGTCTGGCCGGCAAGAGGCGAATCTGTCGCCACAAACCCAGCGGCGAATAAAGACGAAGCTGGCATCCGGAAAATTCGAAACTGCCGCGTTCGGCTGGCGTGATCCGATAGGTCATCGCCAGTTCGCGCAGCGGAGTCAGGGTGACCTGTCTCGGCAAACCGAAAACCGGCCAATGGCCTGGATGCAAATCATGCACATCGCAACGCAGTTTTCTGCGCGTGAAGGTTTGCAGCCGCAGCCCCACTTCCCGTTCCACGCCGACCGGAAGCACGCCGGGAATATCGCGAATAAATTCTGGTGATGGCGTACCACGCAAGGCGAAGGCATCCAGCGTAAATAAAATCAGGCAAAACAAACCCGAAGCCAGCCACGCCGCCATCGGCAGCAGGTGAAAGGTGACCAGGCCACCGATCAGCGCCCACAGCAATAAAACCCATAGCAGCGGCTTGGCTGGCCTCATCGGCGCGGAGCCTCGACTTTCACGAGCAAGGCATTCAATACGTCATCGACGCGCTGGCCTTCGATTTGCAGTTCGGGCGCAAGTGCAATGCGATGACGCAACGCAGGCTTGGCGATATTGCGGATATCGTCCGGCGTGACGAAATCGCGCTCTTCCAGCACGGCTTGTGCGCGCGCGGTGCGAACCAATGCAAGACTGCCGCGCGGGCCTGCACCCAGACTGATGCCCGGCCACTCACGTGTGGCACGTACGATGCGAACGGCGTAATCCATCACCACTTCATCAACTTCCACCATCGCGGTACCCATTTGCATCGCGACGATTTCTTCCGGCGAAATTATTTTCTTCAACGACGACATGTCGAAATCGCTGACGCTGCGGCCCTTGCTGACGGCGGCGACCATCTGCAATTCATCGGCGTGGGCAGGATAGTCGAGCAGGATCTTCATCAGGAAGCGGTCAAGCTGCGCTTCCGGCAACGGATACGTACCTTCTTGTTCGACCGGATTTTGCGTCGCGATCGCCATGAACGGCGGCGAGAGCGAAAAGCTGCGGCCTTCGATCGTCACTTGCTGTTCCTGCATCACTTCAAGCAAAGCCGACTGTGTTTTTGCCGGAGCGCGATTGATTTCGTCGGCCAACAGAAGATTGGTGAATACCGGTCCGCGACGGATCTTGAAGCTCTCGGTCTTCGGGTCGTAGAAAGCATGTCCGCTGACATCGCTCGGCATCAGGTCGGGCGTGAATTGCACGCGGGCAAACTGGCAGTCCATCACGGTCGCCAATGCACGAACGAGCAAGGTTTTCCCCAGGCCGGGTACGCCTTCGATCAACACATGGCCACCGGCGAGCAAGGCCAGCAACAATTGATCCAGAACTTCCTGCTGACCCAGAAAAGCCTTTGACACTTCATTGCGAATGGTGGCGACACGTTGAGTCAGTTCGGTGCCGGAGATAGCGGAAAGTGCAGGGGTGTTTTCGGTACTCATAGTTGGTTTCTCAACTGGATAAGGGTGGCGATGCTATGGAAGAAATTTTCTTTTTGACGCAACGAGCCGGGCTTGAAAGCCTGGCGAATTTTTTCAGGGTCGATCTTGGTACGTTCGGCCAGGGCCTGGATTTGCGCTTCGCCGCTGAGAGCGGCCATCATTGGGTCGCGACGGCGAAGTTTCGAATTGAACATGGCCACTACCGCCAGATGCAGCTCGTGGCCGAGATGCCTGTGGAACATGTATTCACCGGTTGCACTGATATGTTCAAGCAAGGCGCGGCGATCCTGGTTCGGTGAAGCCTGCAAGGGGCCGAAACGCTGGCTTCGATATACCAGCCACGCGGCAAGCAACACGGCCAAGGGCAGCAGCAGGCTCCATGCGTGTTTCAGCAGCAACAGCCAGAGTGGCGACATATCGGTCGCATAGACCAGATGAAAGCTTCCCTTGCCTGCGGTATTTGCCAGTAATTGGTAAGTGAGCTGGCGTGCGCCATTTTCCTTGAGCTGGGTGTTGCTCATGAACTCCAGACTGCTGGCGATGGTGACGGTGCCGTCGCCCCAATCCATGCGTCCCAGGCTGTAGCCATGTTCTTCATCGCCGAGCAGCCATGTATACCATTCGGTGTCGTCGACCAGAAAACGCTCGCCGCAAAGTTCAGCGCGCTTTTTTTCACCGACGGGTCGGAACTGGAAGCATTCCTCTTCTATATCGGCCGCAGTGACGCCCAGTTTGGTATAGAGCATCAGGTCGTCATCGAGAAAGCCGCCGTTGGGTGACTTCACGATCAGATGACCGCCGCTCTCGACCCAGGTAATCAGCGAGTCGATTTGCGCTTCCGACAAACCGCTCGGTGGCGAGTACAGCAGCAAAGTATCGTCGGCCTTGAGGTGGATATCGCCAAGCGACAGACGCGGATGTGTTTCCACCTTCTGGCCCAGCTCGCGCAGACTTAACTGCAATGCGTATAGCGGGTTGTAACGCGCTTCGCCCGTCATCGGCAGATCGCGCACATGGGTCACCTGCTTGAAGTTCGCAAGAAAAAACCAGGCGAACAACCCCCCCAGCACGGCAAGAAACAGGGCAATCAAGACGCTGCGTTTTGTCATGGGTTTTTCTCCCAACGCATGCTCCATTCATCCAGCAGGATGTCGAACTCGCCGCTGTCGGGCAGGCGATGTGCGTAGGCGGCAGCCTGCCAGGCGCGCACCACTTTCTGGAACACTGCTTCGGAATCAGGTTCAGCCAGACGACGCGAGCGCCTGATGCATTCGGCTTCGGTGGCGCCCGGCGGAAAGGGTGTTCCCAGACGATCAGCCAGTTTTTCGACACTGCCGCGATACAGCAATGCCAAAGCCGCACGCGGTTGCTGCTGCCAGAGCTTGCGAACGGCACTGCTGATGTTGCCGGGCAAACTGTCGATATCCAGCACCTCTTTTTCGCTGACCTGATCCAGCTCGCGTTTCGCCGGCATCTGGTCTTTCAGCCATGGCATCCAGTCGGTGGACTTCCAGATCAACCAGCTTAATAAAAGCGCTAGCAACAGCCACAGGCCATACTCGGCAAGAAAGCCAACCATGCCACTCATTGCCTTGAACATGGTTTCGAGGCCGGGAATGTCAAAATTTTTCGGCTTTTTCTTCGGCTCGATTTTCTTGATCGGTTCCCAGACAGTGTAGTTTTCCTTGGGCGAAAGATTCTTGTCCTGGTAGGCCTTTTTTACTGCATCGGAAACGGCTTTGGGTTCGGCACGATAATCATCGCCCAGCAAGCTCGGCAAGGTTTCCACCTTGTCGCTGCCCGCATCGGCGGCCTGTGAGCTATTGGCGAAAAATGCATTGCCCAGCAAGACCGCGAATAGCAATGCCATGGCGCCTGATTGTTTCAAACGCGAAGCGATTCGCTTGAAGGCGATTTCGATATCCCAGGCTTCGAGCTGGGTACGCCGATTCAGGTAAGTGGCAAAACCGGCGCCGACAAAGAAAGGACCGATCACCGATGAGCTCAGAAAATAAAGGCTGTTGAAAACAAGATCGGCCCAGACCGGCGGATTTTCATTGAAATAGTTGTAATAGAATTTTTCAAAGGTATCGCTGAGATATTCCACCGGCACGAACATGTAGAAAAGCACCACGGCGGAAATCATCAGCACCCATTCGAACAAGATGCAGATAAAGCTCAGGCCGATAACTTGCGAAGACACGGCGCCGATCAATACCGAACGACGCAGGGCGAGGCGTTCCGGATCCAGCCCTTCGAGAATATCGATTGGCATCGACATGCTGCGCCAGAAACTGAAACGTCGATAAGTCAGCCAGGATGCCAACAAGCCGAAACGCCATTTCAGCGGCGACCGAAGCGTGTCGCGAAACGTAGGGTAATCGCCGAACGTGACATGGGATAAAACATGCAGAGGAATGCGGTCGAAAACCGGTTTCAGCCACCACATCAAAAACCAGCCGAGCCAGAGTTGATTGATGGCATAGGCCAATAAATTACAGGCAATGAAAATACTGCCGGTGAACAGGAAATACGGCAGCCAGATCGCGCGTGCATTCGCGCGCACCATGCGCAGCCCCAGATCCATTGCCTGCCAGGGCGAGCGCACGCGCAGGGCTACCGTCATCTGGTCAAGACGCATAGATGCTCCCGCGTCCGCCGCGCCAGAGCCAGGTAATGATCAGCAGCCAGATCAATCCGCCGACACTGTATTTCACGACATCGGGCATCCAGACGATCGATGACCAATAGGCTTCGATAAAAGCGGCGAACACCAGCATCGCGAAAATTCCCATCGCAAGCTTGACGCCTTCGGTTCCCGCTTCAATCAGGGCATCGCTGCGTTTTTTTCGGCCAGGCGCAACAATCGCCATGCCGATTCGCAAACCGGCCGCACCGGATATCACGATTGCCGTCAACTCGGGCCCCGAATGGCCGATGACAAAACGCCAGAACGGCGCGCCTGAACCGATGACCGTGAGATGGCCTGCTACCGCACCGATGGAAATGCCGTTGAACAGCAACACCAGAATGGAGCCCACGCCCAAGAAAAAACCGCTCGCAAAAGTGCGGAAACCGATGCTCACATTGTTCCAGATATAAAAACCGAA
>JAKQKT010000207.1 GCA_029560515.1 Pseudomonadota bacterium | reverse complement strand
GCTACCGACGCTGCTGCAACCGTTGACGCTGCTGCTACCGACGCTGCTGCAACTGTTGACGCTGCTGCTGCCGATGCTGCTGCCGCTGCTCCAGCTGACGCTGCTGCTCCTGCTGCTGAAGGCGAAAAGAAGTAATAACTTCTTTACCCTGAGTTACAAAAAAACCGCCGGTGCAAACCGGCGGTTTTTTTTCGGCCTGACTTATATAATGAATATCTACTCTAGGCTGATTCCAGCTTAAGGCTTAAACTTTAGGCTTCTCGCAACAGGCTCGTGCAATGCCAGTTATCAAGTCACTGATTGAAGCAAAATCATCCGAGTTCCAGGAAAACCACGCCTACCTGTCTTCCCAGGTAAGGGACTTTGAAAACCAGCAGCAGCGTATTGCACTCGGTGGCGGTGAAAAAGCACGTTCAAAACACACGGAACGCGGAAAATTGCTTCCTCGTGATCGCATCACGGCCCTGCTCGACCCCGGCTCACCCTTTTTGGAGCTCTCATCGCTCGCCGCCCACGGCATGTTTGATGACCAGGCGCCTTGCGCCGGCATCATTACCGGTATTGGCCGCATTCATGGCACCGAAGTAATCGTCGTAGCCAACGATGCAACGGTTAAAGGCGGCACTTATTTCCCGATCACGGTAAAAAAGCATTTGCGTGCGCAGGAAATTGCTTTTGAAAACCGCCTGCCATGCATATATCTGGTGGATTCCGGCGGCGCCTTTTTGCCTATGCAGGACGAAGTCTTTCCCGACAAGGAGCACTTTGGACGGATTTTCTACAACCAAGCTCGCCTGTCGGCAGAAAACATCCCGCAAATCGCCGTTGTCATGGGCTCCTGCACCGCCGGCGGCGCCTACGTACCCGCCATGTGCGACGAAAGCATCATCGTCAAGGAACAAGGTACGATCTTTCTGGGGGGCCCGCCATTGGTAAAAGCGGCGACGGGCGAAGTCGTTGATGCCGAAACGCTCGGCGGCGCAGACGTTCATACCAGCATTTCGGGAGTCGCCGATCATTTCGCCGAGAACGATGCACACGCATTGGAGATTGCACGCAACATCGTTGCCAATCTCAACCGCAAAAAAATCATTGGTCTTGCACTGCAAGCCCCCAAGGAACCGCTATATCCGACAAGCGAGTTATACGGCCTGATTCCCAAAGATACCCGTAAGCCCTTCGATATTCGCGAAGTTATCGCACGCTTGGTTGATGGCTCGGAATTTCAGGAATTCAAGGCACGCTATGGCAAGACGCTGGTTTGCGGTTTTGCACATCTGCACGGCTACCCGGTAGGAATCATCGCCAATAACGGAATTTTATTTTCCGAGAGTGCATTGAAAGGTGCGCACTTCATCGAGTTATGCAATCAGCGTGATATTCCGCTGGTGTTCCTGCAAAACATTACCGGCTTCATGGTCGGCAAAAAATACGAACATGCCGGCATCGCAAAAGACGGCGCGAAAATGGTGACTGCCGTTGCGTGTTCCCACGTTCCGAAATTTACCGTCGTGATCGGTGGCAGTTTTGGTGCCGGCAACTATGCAATGTGTGGCCGTTCCTACGGCGCGCGCTTCTTGTGGATGTGGCCGAACGCCCGGATTAGCGTGATGGGCGGTGAACAAGCTGCTTCGGTACTCGCGACCGTTAAACGGGACGGCATTGAAGCTTCGGGCAAAACCTGGAGTGCCGATGAAGAAGAAGCTTTCAAGGCACCCATACGTGACCAATACGAACGTCAGGGGCATCCCTACTATGCTTCGGCACGCCTATGGGACGACGGCATCATTGATCCCGCCGATACCCGTCGCGTTTTGGGCCTGGCAATTTCGGCTTCGTTGAATGCGCCGATCGTAAAATCGCGGTTTGGTGTTTTTAGAATGTGATTCGGACTGGTTTATTTCGTCGCCATTGAACAACCGTTGCATGCCGAGCATTTTGTCTGACAGGACCCAGCACTGGTCGCTGCGACCAGATTGACATCGATCGCGCGCTTATTTTTTCCTGCGAATAAGCGCCTCACATCACCGTAAAACTCCGGCAGGAAATGCTTTATGGCAAATGATGCTGCCGTCAGGAAAATCGCGCACATCACGAAGGTTTCAACCCATGAGTAAGTCATGACCACATCCTTGCAAGTTGATAGGTTGCAAATGAGGCGAAATATGCCAATGCAAACAGATAACCCGCCGAAATAAAGACTTGCTTCCACGAATTGGTTTCGCGTTTGATCACGGCCAGTGTCGATAAACACTGCGGCGCATACACATACCAAACCAGCAACGACAGCGCAGTCGGTACGCTCCACTGGGCTGCAAGCAAGGGGGACAGCGCTTGCGCCGCTGCATCGTCACCGCCGGCGGAGATCGCATACACGGTAGCGAGCGCGGCAACGGCGACTTCGCGTGCGGCAAGTCCGGGAATCAAGGCAATGCAAATTTGCCAGTTGAAACCGATCGGCGCAAACAGAGGTTCCATGAAATGACCAATCCTGCCGGCAAAGCTGTAATCAATCGCAGGCAAGGTCGCACCATCGGGCGGAGCCGGATAGCTGGATAAAAACCATAGGATGACCGTAAGCGACAGGATAATACCGGTCACCCTGCGCATGAAAATGATGGTGCGCTCCCACAGGCCCATCGCGATATCCCTCGGATTTGGCCAACGGTAGCGCGGCAGCTCCATCAACAAGGCATGTTCGCTTTTATCCTTGCGGGTCTTTTTAATCACGTAACTCACCAGCAGCGCACTCAAAATACCCGCCATGTAGAGCGCAAATAAAACCAATCCCTGCAAATTGAAAATCTTCATGACTTCGGTGCGTGGAATAAACGCACCGATCAACAACGTATACACCGGCAAGCGCGCCGAGCAGGTCATCAAGGGTGCAACCATGATTGTTGTCAGCCGGTCACGCGGGTCCTGGATGCTGCGGGTAGCCATGATGCCGGGAATGGCACAGGCGAAACTCGATAGCATCGGAATGAAAGAACGCCCGGTTAATCCGGCGGCGAACATGAAGCGATCAAGCAGAAATGCCGCACGCGGCAGATAACCGGATTCTTCGAGCATCAGGATAAACAGGAACAGGATCAGAATCTGCGGCAGGAATTCCATCACCGTGCCTAGGCCACCGAAGAGGCCATTGGTTACCAGACTATTCAGCGGACCTTCGGGCAACAAGGAACTGACGTTAGAACCCATCCAGCCAATCGCTGCGGCTACACCATCCTGGAGAGGCTTGGCCCAGGAAAACACCGCTTGAAACATCAGGAACATGATAGCGGTGAGAATCACCAGACCCAGCACAGGATGCAGCACGATGCGATCCAGTTTATCCGCCCGACTGTCACTCTGCTCCGGCATCGTAACGGCAATTCCCATTACTTCGCGCACACGCTGATGAAGATCGGCATGTTTTGGCACGGTGCCCGTTGGCAGCGGCAAGTCCAATTGTTGCGCCAAAGCTTCAGCGCCTTGGCGTTGTACGGCAACCGTTTCGACCACCGGCATATTCAATTCGCGTGACAACGCTTGAGAATCGATCTTGATGCCGCGTCGCCCTGCTTCATCCATCAAATTGAGCGCCAGGATCATCGGACGACCAAGCTGCTGCAACTCAAGCACGAAACGAAGATGCAAGCGCAGATTGGTGGCATCGGCAACGCAGACGATAATATCGGGCAAAGCGACTTCGCTGATTTTTCCCATACAGACATCACGCGTGATGGCTTCATCGGGACTCGACGGCGTCAGACTGTATGTGCCCGGCAAATCCAGCACGTGGACTGATTTACCTTGCGGCGTATTGAATTTGCCTTCCTTGCGCTCCACCGTGACGCCTGCGTAGTTCGCCACTTTTTGACGGCCGCCGGTCAAACGGTTGAATAGTGCTGTTTTGCCGCAATTTGGATTTCCGACCAGTGCGATATTCATGCTGGCGACGCTGGCATTCATGGCGAACTCGCCAAGGTGATTTGAATACGTGCAGCCTCGTTTCGGCGCAATGCGAATTGCGAGCTGGCAATCTTCACCAGGATAGGCTCGGCGCCCAATGGCCCGACAGCACGCACTTTCAGCAATTCACCACTGACAAAACCCAGATCCCGCAAACGTTGGGCAATGGCATCCTCCGGATAAGCATCTTCTACCGACACCACACTTGCGGATTGTCCTAAAGCTAGTTCGCTGAGCAACATCCAAGTTCCCGGCTAAATGGTAATGATTCGCATTATACATCCATAAGAGGGCGCAACAAGCTCCGCTATGGCAAACCGGGCCAGCTCGGTATCATTGGAGGATTGCCGTAGTGAGACCAATCCATGGGGATGCCGTGCTAACTTTGAACAAACATGCGGGCGTTGCCACGCTCGCCCTGAACCGCCCGGAAACCCATAACGCTTTCGATGCCGAACTGATCCAGCAATTAACCACCGCGCTGCAGGCTCTGGATAAGGATGACAGCGTGCGGGCCGTCATTATTACCGGCACAGGCTCCACCTTTTCAGCCGGCGCTGACCTGAACTGGATGCGCTCGATGGCGAAAGCCAGCGAATCCGAAAACCTGCAGGATTCGCTGCAACTTGCCAAGCTGATGCGAACCCTGAATTACCTGAACAAACCGACGATTGCCCGCGTGAATGGTGCGGCTTATGGCGGCGGTGTTGGTTTGATTGCCTGCTGCGATATCGCGATTGGAATCGAAACGACCAAATTTTCGCTGAGCGAAGTCAAACTTGGCTTGGTGCCAGCAGTGATTTCTCCTTACGTGATTTCGGCGATTGGTCTGCGCCATGCGCGCCGCTTGTTTCTGAGTGCAGAGATTTTCGATTCCGCCCTCGCCTTGCGCATCGGCTTGCTGCATGAAACCGTGCCACATGCTCAACTCGATGAAAGCATCGATAAAACTTTGCATTGGTTATTGAAAGGCGGGCCGTCCGCTCAGACCGAAGCCAAGAAATTGGCATTGCGTATCAGCGGAAACTCTTTCGAAAATGCGGAAAAAACGGACCAGGAAAATGCCGCATTGATTGCCAAACTACGCGTATCCGCCGAGGGCCAGGAAGGCTTGAACGCTTTTCTTGAAAAACGCGCCGCAGACTGGGTTTAAGAGGCGAAAATGCAAAAGCCCATCATCAATCTGGACCAGAAGGCGAATTAAGCAAACATGTTCACTAAAATTTTAATCGCCAACCGTGGTGAAATCGCCTGCCGGATTATCCGTACTTGCCGACAGTTCGGCATTCGTACCGTCGCGGTATATTCCGATGCCGACGCAAAAGCCCAGCATGTAAAACAGGCTGACGAAGCGATTCATGTCGGAGGTTCCATTCCATCCGAAAGCTATTTGTGCGGCGACAAGATTATCGAAGCGGCAAAAAAAACCGGCGCCCAGGCCATTCATCCGGGCTACGGCTTCTTGTCCGAGAATGCCGACTTTGCCGAAGCCGTTGAAGCCGCAGGCATTCGTTTTATCGGCCCCAAAGCGAACTCGATGCGCAAAATGGGCAGCAAGGCCGGCGCGAAGGATTTGATGTCGACCCATGGCGTTCCGGTAGTTCCCGGTTATACCGGCGAAAACCAGGAACCGGCTTACTTATTTCAGGAAGCTGATCGAATCCAATACCCGTTGATGATCAAGGCGGCGCATGGCGGCGGCGGCAAGGGCATGCGTATCGTCCGCAGTTCCGGAGAGTTTCTGGCGAATCTGGAATCCTGCCAACGCGAAGCAAAAAATGCTTTCGGACGCGATCGCGTATTGCTCGAAAAATACATCGAACAACCACGTCATATCGAAATCCAGGTCTTTGCCGATAGCCACGGCAATACGATTCATTTGAATGAACGCGAATGTTCGGCACAACGCCGCTATCAAAAAGTCATCGAGGAATCGCCCTCGCCTTTCCTGACTGGCGAACGACGCAAGCAAATGGGCGACGCCGCAGTTCAAGCTGCAAAGGCAATTGACTATGTCAATGCAGGCACGGTCGAATTTATCGTCGGTGCCGATGGCGATTTTTATTTCATGGAAATTAATACACGCTTGCAAGTCGAGCATCCCGTTACCGAGATGGTAACCGGCTTGGATTTGGTGGAATGGCAATTGCGCGTTGCCTCCGGCGAGAAACTTCCGTTGGTGCAATCGGAAATTCAAACAAAAGGCCATGCCATCGAAGTACGCCTGTATGCGGAAGATCCTGAAAAGAATTTCCTGCCCGGCTCCGGTCGTCTCGAAAAATTGCACCTGCCAGCGCCATCAAAAAATGTGCGAATCGATGCCGGTGTTGTGGAAGGCGACACCGTCAGCATTTTCTATGACCCGATGATCGCCAAACTGATCGTCTGGGATGAAGATCGCCCGCGCGCATTGGCGCAACTGCAAAACGCGTTGTCCTATGCCGACATCAAAGGACCGAAATCAAACATCGAGTTTCTGGAAAAACTGGTCAGGCACCCCGTCGTCGTGTCCGGGAATATCACGACCAATTATCTCGACCAGCATCTATCCGAAGTGTTGCCGCAAGCCGATGCTCCCGCTGCACATTTCGTGATTGCTGCAACGGTTGCCGCTTTGCTGGCGGATGAAAAACAGACCCGGCAAGCTGCCATGCGTTCAAGCGACCCGCACTCTCCGTGGGCAATCGCCGATGGTTGGCGGATTGGCCATGAAAGCCAACGCAAACTCTGCTTCCGATGGCGCGACCAAAACCTGGACGTTTATGCCAAAGGTTCGCATGGCAATTATGAAATTACCCATGGCGAGTCAACTATCAACATCGGCAATGCCGGCATTCATGATGTGACACTTTCGTTCCAGAGGGATGCCATGGCGCAACGTTTTCTGGCGCACGCTGACACCAGGATGATTACCGTTCATGACGGCCAATCCCGTGCCGGCTTTGAACGCATTCCCGCTTTCTTTTTTGACGACAGCAAGGCGAGCGGCAGCGGCGACCGGATCAATGCACCGATGCCGGGCCGGATGGTGGTCGTCAAATCGAAAATCGGCGATGAAGTGACCGAAGGCCAGGAACTGGCCGTGATGGAAGCGATGAAAATGGAGTTGTCCCTGAAGTCGCCGCGTACCGGAAAAATTGCCAGTATCAATGTCAACGCTGGTGATTTTGTCGAAGCAGATGCCTTGTTGATCAAACTGGAGGCTGCACAATGAATATTTTTCCTAAACTGGTTCTTGCTTCATGCGCATTGATCGCGATGTCCGGCTGTACGGGCTATGGCGTGACCTTTCAAACCGCACCAGCCACCGAGCTTTCAGCTTGCAACGAGTCATTGGTGGGAAACTGGCGGATCATTGAAGGTGAACGTAACGCACCGACATCAAGCACCGAAGACTATTTATCCGTCGCGACCGATTGCGCCACCATGTATTCCGTTACCACAAAGCAGGAATCCGGAAAGCGTATCAATAAAGTGGACGATCTGAAGAACAGCAAGGATCATCAAATCCAGTTCGCCAAAGGCATCGACTACGACTATGTCGTGGTGACGCCCAAGGAAACCAGTTTCGAAATCACGCCTGATATCAAGCTGCCTTCCGGCAAGATCATTTACCAGATCAACAAAGGAAAAGACGGTGTCATCCTGAGATCGGTGGATTTGGATAAAACCATCCAACTCGTACTTGACAGAAAAATTAGCGGACAGATCTTCGTTGATCGCGACAATCCGGGCGGTAATCAGGCGGCGAACGTCTATGTGCGCGGTGATGCAAACCAGATCGCCACTTACCTGAATACGCTCGACATCTACTCGAATGAGCGCTTGCTATTGGTTTCCGCCACGCCTGCCGAAGTGAAACTGATTCAGAAAGCGATCAAGCAATCCGGAAACAAGAAATGACAATTGCGGATTTTGTTCGAATCGTCGAAGTCGGGCCGCGCGATGGTCTGCAGAACGAAAAAGCCATCATCAGCGTTTCGGATAAAATCGCGCTCATCAATCAACTGAGTGGCTGCGGCTTTAAAACGGTGGAAGCCACCAGTTTTGTCAGCCCGAAGTGGGTGCCGCAATTGGCCGATGCCGCGGAAGTTTTTACCGGCATCGATAAATTTCCTGGCGTCAGCTATCCAGTCCTGGTTCCCAACCTGCAAGGCTATGAACGTGCGCGTGCAGTAGGAGCCACGGAAGTGGCGATCTTCGGCGCCGCTTCCGAAGCCTTCAGCCAAAAAAACATCAATGCAAGCATTGACGAAAGCATCGAACGTTTTATCCCGGTGCTTGAGCAGGCGAAAACCGATGGCGTGAAAGTGCGCGGCTATGTCTCGACGGTCCTGGGCTGCCCCTATCAAGGCAATGTCCCTGTGAGCGACGTGGTGCGAGTATCGAAACGATTATTCGAACTCGGTTGCTACGAAATTTCCCTCGGCGACACCATTGGCATCGGCACGCCGAAAAATGCCCGCGCCATGCTGGTCGCGGTTGCAGGTGAAATTCCAATGGCCTCGCTGGCCGTGCATTTCCACGACACGCGCGGTCAGGCTCTGGCCAACATTCTCGCTTGTCTGGAAGAAGGCGTTCGCGTGGTGGATTCTGCGGTGTCCGGTACTGGCGGTTGTCCGTATGCGAAAGGCGCCAGCGGCAATGTTGCTACCGAAGACGTGGTTTACATGCTAGAAGGTATTGGCATGCAAACCGGCATTCAATTGGATAAATTAATAGATACCGGCCGCTGGCTGTCGCAACTATTGGGTCGCGAAACTGGCAGCAAGGTCAACCGGGCAAGCACCACATGAGAACTCATAGCCGCTACCGCACAACGGCTGCGTATCAGCCAAAGTATGCCAATCCGATCCGCTTCGAATCGGGTGAAATCATTACATTGGGTGGGCGAGACACCGAGTTCCCCGAATTTCTCTGGGCAACCGATGAACAAGGCCGCGAAGGCTGGGTGCATGAATCGAAGTTTCTCGGTACCTCGGAAAAAAAAGCGGTAACAACTGGTCACTACAACGCGATCGAGTTGGCAGTGCGTGCTGGGGAATTGGTCAGCGCCGAGGAAGCCCTCGGCGATTGGTCCTGGTGCGTCAATTCCGAAGGCCGGAAAGGCTGGCTGCCGAATCACCTACTCGAACGCGTTACCGATGTGTTGCCTTTCAGCATTCGCCCGATTGAAAGCGGCGACGATGCCACCATTGCTGAGATCATTCGCAAAGTGATGCCGGAATTCGGCGCCGTCGGCGATGGTTTCGCGATCAACGATCCCGAAGTGGATTGGATGAGCCGGGCCTATTCCGAAAACCGCAGTGCCTATTTTGTCGTCGTGATGCATGGCGTGGTGAAAGGTGGCGGCGGTATTGCACCACTCGCCGGAGGCGATCCCGATACATGTGAATTGCGGAAAATGTATTTCCTGCCCGAATGCCGTGGCTTGGGCGCCGGAACGGCCATGATGAGCCGCTGCCTGCAAGCCGCGCGCATGCATGGTTTCAAGCGCTGCTATCTGGAAACCCTGGACAGCATGAAAGACGCACAAAGCCTGTATGTCCGCAGCGGCTTCAAGAAACAATGCGGCACGCTGGGCAATACCGGCCACGGCGGCTGCGATACGTTTTACGTTCTCGACCTGTAAACGCAGGAGCGCCTTCAGGCGCGAAGAATCGTGCCGGATTTATCGCGCCTGAAGGCGCACCTACGGTAAAATAAGGTATTCCAGAAAAAGAGTTGCCCATGCAAATTCAAAACATCCGCGCCGTGATCACCGGCGGCGTTTCGGGCCTCGGCTTTGCCGTCGCACAGCACATCGTCAAACATGGCGGCAAAGTCGCCTTGTTCGATATCAATGATGACAAGGCAAGCACTGCGATTGCCGAACTCGGCGCAGACAATGCATTTTACTTTCGTACCGATGTTGCCGATGAAGCCCAAGTGGAAACCAATGTTGCCGCAGCCAAGGAAAAACTCGGTGGTCTGAATGCGGCGATCAATTGCGCCGGTATTCTCGGTGCAGGTCGCGTGCTCGGCAAGGAAGCGCCGATGCCCTTGAAACAATTTTCAACCACCGTGATGGTGAATCTTGTCGGTAGTTTCAACGTAGCCAAAGCCGCAGCGAATCTGATGCAGCACAATGACGAACAAACCGATAAAGAACGCGGCGTGATTATCAATACCGCCTCGGTCGCCGCCTATGACGGCCAGATTGGCCAAGCGGCCTACTCCGCTTCCAAAGGTGGCGTGGTCGGCATGACACTACCGATGGCGCGCGAACTGGCACGTTTCGGAATTCGCGTCATGACAATTGCGCCGGGCATTTTCTGGACACCGATGGTGGATGGCATGGCGCAGGCTGTTCAAGACTCGTTGAGTGCTTCGATTCCGTTCCCTTCCCGCTTGGGTAAGCCGGAAGAATTCGCCGAACTCGTGGGCTTCATTCTGCAGAACACTTATTTGAACGGCGAAACCATCCGTCTCGATGGCGCCGTGAGATTGGCACCGAAATAACCCTGATTCTCCACCCTGAAAATCGCGCCTGAAGGCGCTCCTACAAAATAGAAAGACATCATGAAAGCTCACGAAATCAAGAAAGGCAATGTGGTCGAACACAACAAGACCGTTTATCAAATCCGCGACATCGAGCGCAGTTCGCCGCAGGGACGCGGTGGCAACATGACCTTCCGGTTCATCATGTACAGCGTACCGGGCGGACAAAAACTCGATCTCAGCCTGAAGTCGGAAGAAGAACTGGTCGAAGTCGATTTGCTTCGCCGTGAAGCCACTTTCTCTTACATGGACGGCGATGATTTCGTGTTTCTGGACAAGGAAGATTACACACCCTACACGCTCAGCCCGGCAACCCTTGGCGATGCGAAAGGCTATATCACCGAAGGTCTGGAAGACTGCTATGTGCAGCTAATCGACGACCAGGCCATCGGCCTGCAATTACCGGCCAACGTGGTGCTTGAAGTCATCGAAACGCCGCCCGAACTGAAAGGCGGTACGGCAACCAAGCGTCCGAAGCCTGCCAAGCTGAGTACCGGAATCGAAATCATGGTGCCGGAATATATCGCGACCGGCGAAAAGATTTACGTCAGCACACTAACCGGTGAATTTGGCGGACGTGTGGAAACGAAGACTTTTTAAGTTTCACAAAAGCATACTTTGTGGGGGCGCCGTAAGGCGCGAATACTTTCAGCAATTCGCGCCTTACGGCGCTCCCACGTTAAGCATGATCATTATTTTTTTCGTTTAAGCCATTTCCTTGCCATCCGGCGAATACTTTCTTCTGCCTCGACGTCGTCAACAAGCTCGCTGATGTTTCGCCAGGCCAGCGCATGGGATTCATCGCTGACAATGTATTCTTCGCTGCCAGTCGAGTGCACCACGAAACGGACGTCGTGATGGTAATGCTCCGGGTCCTTGCCTCTCGCCGGAATCAGATGTCGTTCCAGATCGAAAATTCCTGGCTCGACGATCAAATCAGTCAATCCCGATTCTTCTTCGGCTTCACGCAAGGCCACCTGCGCCAGATCGCTATCGCCATCGGCATGACCACCCAACTGAAGCCAGCGTTCCAGTTTCTTGTGATGTGTAAGCAATACTCGCTCGCCATCTTTCGACACCAACCAGCATGAGCCGGTGAAATGCCCGATCATCAATGTGCGTTCGCAGCAATTTTCATGCAGCTTGGCGAACTCGATTAACAATCCGGTCGAGTATCCATTTTCAGGCTCAGATTCGACGTATTCATTCAGCAAGTTCAAGACTTGCTGCTGTGCTGGTGAGAAATTGTCCAAACGAACCCCTAAAACGGTCTGAAGGCTTTACCGCAGCGCCCGAAGTCGCGTATGTTACGGCGGTTAGGGACTTTTGTAAGCTCTGCTTATTCAAGCTACCTGATTCGCTTTCCGGCTGTGGCCGGTTTTTTTTGATACTGCTCTAGGGGAACACCATGATTTTTGACCGCATCAAACCACTGGACCAGATTCTGGCCACGGCGGAAAAGAAAGGACTTAAGCGGCAACTCAACGCGTTCGATCTCACCATGTTGGGGATTGGCGCCATTATCGGTACCGGTATTTTCGTATTGACATCCGTAGCTGCCAATAAAGCAGGTCCGGGCATGATGTACAGCTTTGTTATTGCAGGCATTGTCTGCGCATTGACGGCACTCATCTACGCCGAAATTGCCGCAATGGTTCCAGTTGCAGGTTCAGCCTATACCTATTCTTATGCCGTACTCGGAGAACTGATTGCCTGGATGGTGGGTTGGGCGTTGATTCTTGAATATGCGGTCGCGGCGGGTGCCGTGGCAGTTGGCTGGTCGGGCTATGCAAACGGGTTCCTGGCCAATCACGGCATAGGATTACCCATAGCGCTGACTGCAGGTCCTGGCGATACCATCACGCTTCCCGATGGAACAACCGCCAACGGTGGCTTCAATCTCATCGCCTGTCTGATCTCGCTGTTGATTACCGGGCTGCTGATTCTGGGTACATCGAAAAGCGCAAAATTCACTGCACTCCTTGTGCTGGTAAAGGTTGCTGCATTGACTGCGTTTATCGTGGTCGCATTTCCTTCTGTCACTCATGCAAATTTTGAACCGATGTTGCCGAATGGCTGGGGTACCCCGCTCTCGGGCAATGGCGTTCTCGGAGCAGCGGCATCTATCTTCTTTGCTTATGTTGGTTTCGATGCCGTTTCAACGGCCGCAGAAGAAACCAAGAACCCGAATCGCAATGTTCCTATAGGCCTGATTGGATCACTGGCAATTTGCACTGTGTTCTATCTGTTGGTGTCTTATGCTGCTATCGGCACAACTGGTGCGCAACCTGGCGGTGTTCTGTCGCAATCCAAGGAACCACTCGCTTTCGTTCTCCGTAACCTCGGCCATCCACAACTTGGCGACTGGGTTGCATGGTCGGCGATTATCGCGCTTCCTTCGGTCATCCTGATGATGATTTACGGCCAAACCCGTATTTTGTTCACGATGTCACGCGATGGCTTGATGCCGAAAATCTTCTCGGACATTCACGCAAAATTCCATACTCCGCACAAAGTCACGCTGATTACCGGTATTGCTGTTTCCTTATTCGCTGCCATGTTCCCGGTTGATGCTCTGGCCGATATTTCGAATTCGGGTACTTTGTTTGCATTCCTCGTAGTAGCTATCGGCGTGATGGCATTGCGCGTGACCGACCCGGGTCGTGCACGTCCTTTCCGCACCCCGATGGTATGGGTTGTAGGTCCTTTGGCAGTCATCGGCTGCACCCTGCTGTTCTTCTGCCTAGGCTGGTACACGATCAAGCTGTTCCTGATCTGGGCAGTCATTGGCTTGGGCGTTTATTTCCTATATGCGCGCAGCCGTAGCGTCCTTGCACACGGCGAACGCAAAGAATAAGGTTACAGTTAATCCAAACTAAAACGGCGCGATTTATCGCGCCGTTTTTTTATTCGTCGATTCCAAGCTTGCCCGGTGAATCGTCTGCATCATCTTCAAGCAGATTAGTGGGTATGGTTTTACTGGTTTTGGCTCCCAGCGCCTTGATTTGCTCGGTTTGACGCACCAGATTCCCCTTGCCGGAAGATAGGCGCTTCAATGCCGAATCATGGGCTTCATTCGCCATCGCCAGAGCTTTGGTTACTTTATTCAAGTCCCCGCAGAACGCGACAAACTGGTCATAGAGTTTTCCGGCCTGATCGGCGATTTTCATCGCATTGGTGCTGCGCTGGTCCAGCTTTTGCAAATGCGCCACCGTGCGACAGGTCGCCAGCACGGTGCTTGGTGCAGCCAATACGATATTTTTATCCAACGCATAGGTGTACAAGGCATCATCGAGACGCAATGCGTCTATGAACGCCGATTCAATCGGAATGAAGATCAAGACAAAATCCAAATTACGCTTGTCCGGCAATGCGTCGTAGGACTTGGCCGACAGCCCGTCGATATGCGTTTTTAGCGAGCGCACGTGTTCCTTCAACGCCAGCTCGCGAGCCTGTTCGTTTTCCGCATTGATATAACGATCGTAGGCGACCAACGACACTTTAGAGTCAACGACAATGGCCTTGTTTTCCGGAAGAAAAATCACGCAGTCGGGTTGCTTGCGGTTCTGGTTTTCATCCACGTATGAAAACTGCGTATGGTAATCCCGGCCTTCGGTCAAACCTGAGGCATCCAGAATCCGTCCCAAAACCTGCTCGCCCCAGCCACCCTGCGCCTTGTTATCGCCTTTGAGGGCACGGGTCAAATTGATGGCTTCGTCGGCCATCCGGACATTCAATTCTTTCAGGGTATGAATGCCCTGATTGGTTTGCTGCACCGTTTGCTTGAATTCGGAAATCTGGGTCTTCAGCGGATTGAGCAAGGCATCGAGCTGTTCCTTGTTTTGCTCTTTGAACTTCGATGTTTTCTCTTCGAAAATTCTTTGTGCAAGATTTTCGAAATTTTCCCGTAAACGCTCTTCGGCCGATTTGAGCAACTGAAGCTGCTCCTGTCCGGATTGCTCACGCGCTTCGGAGCCCGCTTTCAACGCGGCGAATTGTTGTTGCAGCGATTCAAGCGCCTGCGCTTTCTGCGACAAGGCTTCGTTTTCAGTCAAGGCTGACTGTAACCGCGCTTCGATGCTCGCGTTTCTCCTGGCCAAAAATACCGCAACAACCAGAAAAACGCCGGCAACCATCAGCAAAATAAAACTCAGTGCATTAAATGACATAGGGCCAAGCTTGTTGAAAGACTTGGCCCATCTTAAATCATTGAAGTCTCAAAACCTGAGCGCAGGTTGCTTAGGCTTTCTTGGCCCAGGCAGTGCACCAGCCTTTAGGCGAAACCGCAAAACCGGCAAACAAGGTGCAAGCTCCAGTGGCTGCAGTAAAAAATTGGCAGTTCGCGCAGGCACTACCCGGTTTTTTGGTCGGCTCTTTTGAAGTGGCGGCGTCGGGCACATATTTCAGCGCTTTGGCGGTGGCGTTGTCGGCAGGCAGTTTTTTCAGGGCCTGGGCAAATGCCTGACCGAACATCGGAAGGGCGACTGCAGCAGTGGCGGCTTGCAACATGAAGCGACGGCGGGAATTGACTGGTGTCATGGCTACTCTCCTGTGATGGCGCCAGTTTACGGATATTTGGTGACCGGAAAGTGATTTGAATCAAGTTGACGCACAATATTTATGGTATCCGTTAAACTTGTTGTCATGAACAAGCTCCCCTACGATCCCGAAAAACTTCAGGCCCGAGCCCTTGAGCTGGTGGAAACCACCCGCGAATTGGCCCAGCGCGGCTGGACGCCGGCAACCAGCAGCAATTTCTCGATGCGGCTGGACGATAAACATGCGGCCATCACCGTGTCAGGCCGCGACAAGGGCCGTTTAACCGAAGCCGACATCATGGTGGTCGATATGCTCGGCCAACCGGTGGCCACGTCGCAAAAGCCTTCTGCGGAAACCCTATTGCACACGCATCTTTATGCCCGTTTTCCGGAAATCGGCTGTGTACTGCATACCCATTCGACCAGCCAGACTCTTGCCTCCCGGCTTTATGGCGTACAAGGCTTCATCCGCTTCGAAGGCTATGAGTTGATCAAGGCCTTTCGTGGCCAGACAACCCACGAAACCCATTACGACCTGCCGATTTTTCCGAACACCCAGGATATGACCGTTCTGGCGAAACAGGTGGAAGCCAAACTCGATGAAGGCCCGCTCTGGGGCTACCTTATCAATGGCCACGGCTTGTATGCCTGGGGCCGCGACATGATGGAAGCGCGCCGCCATCTGGAAGCCTTCGATTTCTTGATTAATTGCGAATTGGAAATGAGGAAATATAAATAATGAGCCGTCTCCGCATTTTTTCCGAACAGGACGCCGTCACGCCGATGCTGGTGGCGAATACGCCGCAGTTCATCGCCGAGCAGCTGCAGAAAATTGGCGTTCGCTTCGAGCAATGGCAGACGAATTCGCCTGTGAAGCCGGGAGCATCAGCTGAAGAGGTATTTACCGCCTACAAATCCGATATCGACAAGATCGTGCAGGAAAAAGGTTTCAAGACGGTAGACGTGGTAAGCATTGCGCCAGACGATCCGGAACGAGAAGCCAAACGCGGGAAATTTCTCAGCGAACACTTCCACAAGGAAGACGAGGTGCGTTTTTTTGTAGCCGGTTCCGGCTTGTTCACTTTGCACGTCGAAGACCGTGTTTATGAAATCCTTTGCACGCAAGGTGATTTGATCGGGGTTCCCGACAGCACCAGGCACTGGTTTGACATGGGCCCTGCACCCTACTTCATCGCGATCCGTTTTTTCACCGAGCCGGATGGCTGGGTGGGCCATTTCACCGGCAGCGACTGGGCCGAAAAATTTCCGCGTTATGAAAATGGACAAGCCGCGTGAAGATAATCCTTACCGATATCGAAGGCACCACCAGTTCGATTTCCTTCGTGAAGGAAGTGCTGTTTCCTTATGCCCGCCGCGAACTACCGAACTTTATCCGCGCACATGCGAACGACCCGAAGGTCAGGCATTGGCTGGATCAGGTGCAGCTCGAGCTGGGTTCGGAATTTTTCAACGACGAGCACCTGATCGAAACGCTGCTGAACTGGATTGATAGTGACCGCAAACACACGGCGCTGAAAGCCTTGCAAGGCATGATCTGGGTTGCCGGTTACAAGGACGGTGACTATACGGCGCACATCTACCAGGACGCCGCCGAGATGCTGAAAATCTGGCATGCCGATGGGCGCCGGATTTTCATCTATTCGTCCGGCTCGGTTCCGGCACAAAAATTATTGTTCGCCCACACCTCTGCCGGTGACTTGACGCCCCTGCTTTCCGGTTATTTCGATACCGAAATGGGCGGCAAACGCGATGCGGAAAGTTACAAACGCATCGCGGAAACGATTGGCACCGAGCCTGGAAATATTATTTTCTTATCGGATATCGTCGAGGAACTCGATGCGGCAAATGCATCGGGTTTGAAGACTGCATTACTGGATCGTCTGGAAGATTATCCGGAGCCGAGGCTTGATGAGGCGACGCACGGGCATCATCGGGTCGAGTCGTTCAGGGATATAAGTATTTAATTGCAGGTCGAGTCGGGCCCTGACCTACGGTTCGGCTGACTGCAATTGATAGGTCAGAGAATCAAAAACCCATTCGCCATTCAATTTTGCCCGTACTTGCACCTGGTGCCGTCCCTCCGTCAGACCCGTTGGCAAGGCGGCGCGCCACAAATGCATGGAAGTCGTGGCCTCTGAAACCATATCGTAACTCCGCAATTTTTCCTGCCGGGCATCATCAATGTTTTTTTCGAGCACGGACGGATCCAGGGTTTCGACACGCTTCATGGCGTTCCAACTACCGGCATCGACGCTGTATTCGACGGTCGTATTCGACATTCCCATGAAAACGTTCGCGAATATTCCGAAGCCCGGATAGGAATTCACTCGCAAGACTTTTGGTGCGAACAATTGCATTTGTTTGTTGGCTGGCGCTCGGGCGACATGCCAACTCAATTTCGGCGCTGATGATTCCATCCATGACAATCGCGCATAACCATTCGGCGTTCCGTCTTGCATGATCGTATCGGGAATACCGTCTGCATCTTTCACACCGGACCAGAATGCACCGCAGGCGGCACCGACATTGTATTCGTGCAATGGTGCTCTGCCTTTCCAGCCATTCTTTTCGTCATGGAAAAAATGACGTTGGGTATGCGCATGTGCAGTCAGCAACAATACGTTATCGAAGTCTGCAAGCAACGCAAACAAGCGCTGGCGATCGACGTCGCGGAAAGTATCCTTGTCCGGGCTCGCATCGGCATCGAAAACCGGAATATGCATCGCCAGGATAATTCGCCGCGTTTTCGGCAACCGGCCCAGGTAACTTTGCAAGAACTGGAATTGCGATTCACGCAAGCCGCCAACATATTTCGCCGGCACGCCCGAATTCGGCTCATGAACCACATCGTCCAACGCGATGATGCTGACACCCGATTCTTCCCAGGCGAATGTATCGGGGCCGTAATATTTCGAAAAAGTGGCCAATGAGGATTCATCATTGGCAGCGCCATAATCGCGATCATGGTTCCCGGCCACATGCAGCCATGGCGTCTTCAAACGCGCCGTGACCCTGTTCATCGCAGGATACAAAGACAGATTGCCATGCACGATATCGCCCAGTGAAATTCCGAGCTCGGCCTGCTCGTGACCGATGATTGGTTCGACGATATCTTTTTCGTAATAACCAACATCCTGATTATTTTTTGGTTGCGGATCGCCAAATACGAGAAGATCGAGCTTGCTTTGGTTTGCTAAATTCTTCTTCGATTTATCCGTTTTTTTGCGGAGTGCGAATTGAATACTTTGATTTGCTCTTTCCGAATGCACATCAACCCAGAAATCCGGCAACCGCGTTTGAGTCATCGGAACACGCCAAGCATCCGGCTTGATCACGAACACCATCGTGGCTTCGGAGGGATACAACAGCCAATGCCCTTTTGCGTCAGTCCTGACAATGGTTTGGCCGTCGGAAACGGCAACATCGGGAATGCCGTGCTCGGCTTTGTCCAGAATGCCATTGCCGTTGCGATCATCAAACACCACACCTTCGATCACGGGTGGCAATGCGAGAGCGTCAAAAGTCAAAAAGCCAAGAATGCAGAAGCTGAAGATGCTGACTTTGCGAAACATGAGGCCCTCGCTTGTTTGCACTATTATTGATGGCGCTGTTTCAGGTTCTCCTGCACGGCATTCCAGTTCAATCCGCGGGAACGCAACAGCACCATCAGATGATAAACCAGATCGCTGGCTTCGTTCAGCAAATCTTTTTCATCCTGTGCAACCGCCGCGAGTGCCGTTTCAACTCCCTCTTCGCCGACCTTTTGCGCAATGCAGCGCACACCCGACTGGAATAATTTGGTCGTGTAACTTCCTTCGGGCATTTCAAGTTGGCGTTGTTCGAGCAAGGCGTCCAATTTTCCGATGAAATCGCCGGGAGCGTTTTCAAAACAACTCGACCGATTCAAATGACAGGTCGGTCCGGCCGGAATCGCCCGGATCAACAAGGTGTCATTATCGCAGTCGGCTTCAATGCTGACGACTGCCAATACATGGCCGCTGGTTTCGCCCTTTTTCCAGAGGCGCTGCTTGCTACGACTGAAAAACGTCACGAACTTTTCTTTCTGCGTTGCTTCAAGGGCTTCACGATTCATGTAGCCGAGCATCAGAACCTGCAGGGTATTCGCATCCTGAACAATTGCGGGTAGCAAACCATCTTGCTTGTCCCATGCCAGCGAATCGAAATTTGTTGTTCTCATTTTCTTTTCCTCAAATCCGAACCGATATTCTTCTATCGGCCAAGACGCGCTTCAAATCTGGAATCGGAATGCTACCGTTATGGAAAACCGTTGCCGCCAAAGCGGCATCGACATCGGATTTTTCGAACACATCGATAAAATGCTCGATCAAACCGGCACCACCAGAAGCCACCAACGGTACCTGGCAGATTGCACGTACCGCACTTAGTTGTTCGATATCGTAACCGTTGCGGGCACCGTCGCTACCCATGCAGTTGAGCACGATCTCGCCGGCACCACGTTGTTGCACCTCCAAGATCCATTCCAACGTGGTTTTCGACAAGGCCCTTGTTTTATCGGGATCGCCGGTAAACTGCCGAACACGCCACTGGCCGTCTTGATCTCGTAGCGAATCAATTCCGACCACCACGCATTGCACACCGAATGCTTCCGCCAGCTCGTTGATCAGATCCGGGCGTAACAAGGCCGGCGTATTGATCGAGACCTTGTCGGCACCGGCATTCAACACCGCAGACGCTTCTTCTACCGTGCGAATCCCGCCAGCCACGCAAAACGGGATATCAATCAAGTCCGACACCCGTTTCACCCACTCGCGATCTACCGAACGACCTTCGGGACTCGCAGTAATATCGTAAAAGACCAACTCGTCGGCGCCTTCGTCTCGATAACGCTGTGCCAATTCCTCAATCGCGCCCATGACGACGTGGTCTCGAAACTTGACGCCTTTAACGACCATGCCATCTTTCACATCGAGACATGGGATTATCCGGCGACTCAGCATGCCAATGCCTCCTGCAAAGTGAAACGACCTTCCAGCAGGGCACGACCGAGTATCGCACCGCCGGCGCCCGCCGCTTTTGCATCATGAATATCCTGCAGTGTTTTCACCCCGCCGGAAGCCTGTACACGAATTGCCGGAAAGCGATTCGCAATGTCGGCATACAAGGCATTATTCAAGCCCGACAACATGCCGTCACGTGCGATATCGGTGCAGAGCAAATGGCGCAGACCACTGGCCTGATAAAAATCCAGCATGTCGAAAAGATTTTTTTCCGATGATTCCGTCCAGCCTTTCACCGGTAACTGCCATATTCCGTTTTCGTCTTGCCGGGTATCCAGCGCGACGGTAATCCGGTCGGCACCGAATTGTTTTATGCATTCTGAAATCAGGGCGGGTTGCTTGACCGCAAGCGTACCGATCACCACCCGGTTTATTCCGGCATCAATCAAACGTTCGACGTCTGCTTTGCCGCGGATTCCACCGCCAGTCTGGACCTTCAAGCCGATCACGTTCTGCATGAAACCGGCAATTTCAAGCAAAGTATATGAACCCGATTTTGCCGCATCAAGATCGACCAAATGCAGCCA
>JAKQKT010000195.1 GCA_029560515.1 Pseudomonadota bacterium | reverse complement strand
CGATGAGGCATTCGATGATGCCGAACAGCTGTATTTCGAAGTCTCGCCCGAAGAAATGAACGACCCGGCCCTGGCCCAGAACATGATGCAATCCGCCATCCGCAAGGATGGAAAAACCCTGCAGCAAACTCTGCCGCAGGATTCCTGGAAACAATTTGAAACCTATGCCAGTGAGCGGAATCTCCCCGCCGCCAACTTCCAGAATTTCGATCCCTGGTTCGTCACGTTGATCATGTCGCTGACCGAGATGCAGCGAAATGGCTTGAACCCGGAAATCGGGCTGGATCGGCACTTCATGGCGCGTGCAAAAAATATCGGCAAGCCAACGCACGGGCTCGAAACCGCCGAATCGCAGATTGCGGTATTGGGCAGCATGAGCCCGGAACTGCAAATCCAGTCGATGCAGGAAATGCTGGATGATTTATCACACATGAAAAAAGATCTGGATGAAATGCACGAACTCTGGCGCAAAGCCGATGACAAGGCTTTGTTCAACAAAATGGCCGGTGAACTGCAGAACAAATATCCGAAGCTGTACCAGAACATCAATGTGGATCGAAACAAGGCGTGGCTTCCCAAACTGGATGCCTTGCTGAAAGACAATGATCAGGACGATATTCTGGTCGTCGTTGGTTCGATGCACCTTCTCGGCAAGGATGGCGTCGTGAACATGCTGAAAGAAAAGGGTTACAAGGTCGAACGCATCAAGTAAGCCGCCACCGGCAAGCCTTTTTATTCAAGAATCCCGGTATCAACCTGGCTGCAGGAAACCCGCGGCTCTGCCATCATAGTCGCCGCGGTGATTGTTTCGGGACGGAAAAACCATGCAGCTTTGGCAAGAACTTCACCACTGGTTCCCGCATTTATGGTTTGGTATTTCCACGCTCTGGCTGGTGTACATCATTCTGTTATGCGGCTGGATCGTTCTTCAAAAGCGCGAGGCTGCCGCGACCCTGAGCTGGGTGTTTGCATTGGCTTTCCTCCCGGTCATCGGTTTCGTGATCTACCATTTTCTGGGGCCGCAGCGCATTCGCCGGCAACAATCCAAACGCTTGCGATCGAAGGCCCTGATTGGCAAACAATCGCGTTCTGATTCCGCCAATTCATCGCAGTCGGAATTGTCGTTGCTGGCCGAGAACAGCAGCGAATTCCCCGCCAGTAGTGCCAGTGAGGCAAAACTTCTGGTTGGCGGCGCTGCCTGCTTCGCCGCGATCCTGAATGCGATAAGACAGGCTCGGCATCATATCCATCTTGAATATTATATTTTCGAACCGGATATCACCGGCACCGAATTTCGCGATGCCTTGATCGAGCGGGCACGGGCAGG
>JAKQKT010000178.1 GCA_029560515.1 Pseudomonadota bacterium | reverse complement strand
GGCATGACCAGCCATTCGCTGATGCCGAAATCCGCCAAGGCATTCGGCATCGATTTTGAAAGCCTCTGCTGGCGCATTCTGGAGTCGAGCTTCGCATGATGAAAGCCCTTTTCCGCCTCACTGCATGGACACTGGCAATCGCCTTGGTGGTCTTGCCCGTGGCCGCGGTTTTGAATGGCTGGATTGGTGGGGAACGCTGGCCGATGCGGCATCTGCGTGTATCCGGCGAATTTCATCTGGTAACCGATCAGCAAGTGCGCGACACCGTGTTGCCGAACGTCGGCAAGGGCTACTTTGCGGTGAACCTGGAGCAGGTCCGGAAAAACATTGCCGGCTTGCCATGGGTGAAGCAGGTGGATGTCCGCAAACGCTGGCCGGATCGTCTTGAAGTAACGGTAACGGAATACAAGCCGCTGGCACGCTGGGGCGAGAAAAAACTGCTTGCAGAAAACGGCGAAATTTTCGCGATACCGAAAAACGCGACATTCAAGCTGCCCTTGTTCGAAGGGCAGGAAGCCAATGCCAGCGAGATGATGTCTTTTTATAGCTATGCCAAGCCGCTGTTTTTGACTATGGGCTTGCAGGTGCAAAGCATTCGCATGAGTGCGCGCGGTAGCTGGAGCTTGACGCTCAGCGATGGCCTAGAAATTGAAGTCGGGCGAGGCGAGCCACAGCAACGTCTCGCGCGTTTTGCCCGACTGATGCCGCAGATAAAAAACGACGAACCCAATCGTCAGCTGCAACGCGCCGATCTTCGTTATACCAATGGCTTTGCCTTGAGCTGGAAACAAGCCCAAGGCAAAAGCGAAGTTGCAAACAATTTACAACAGGGCAGCACATGAATCGCAAGGGTGATAAATCACTAATTGTCGGGCTGGATATCGGCACTTCAAAAATCACGGCCATGGTCGGCGAATATTCTCCTGGTCAGGAACTGGAAGTCATCGGTATTGGTTCGCATGAATCGCGCGGCATGAAGCGGGGCGTGGTGGTAGATATCGAATCCACCGTGCAATCGATCAAGCATGCGATCGAAGAAGCCGAACTGATGGCGGGCTGCGAAATACGTTCCGTTTACGCTTCCATTTCCGGTAGTCATACTCAATGTCGCAACTCGCCTGGTATCGTGCCGGTCGCGAGTGGCGAAGTGACCTATCAGGATCTTGATAATGTGCTGCAGGCCGCCAAGGCCGTGGCCATTCCGTCCGACCAGAAAATCCTGCATGCGATTCCGCAGGAATACATCGTCGATAATTCGCAGGAGGGCATTCGCAATCCGGTCGGTATGTCGGGCGTCCGTCTGGAAGTGCGGGCACACATCATTACCGGCGCCTTGTCGGCCGCCGCGAATATCACCAAATGCGTGAATCGTTGCGGTTTGCAGGTTGATGATCTGATCCTGTCTTCGATCGCATCGAGTACTGCCGTTCTTACATCGGATGAAAAGGAATTGGGCGTCGTGCTGGTGGATATCGGTGCAGGTACGACCGATATCGCCGTATTCGTACAGGGCTCCATTCGTCATACCGCATCGCTGCCGATTGCAGGTGACCAAGTCAGTAACGACATCGCTCATCTGTTGCGCACACCTACGCCGGAAGCAGAACAAATCAAGGTGCGCTACGCCTGTGCGTTGGCGCAACTCGCCACTGCCGAGGAAAGCATCCAGGTGCCGAGCGTCGGTGATCGCCCGCCACGCCGCTTGGCCCGACAGGCATTGGCAGAAGCAGTGCAGAACCGTTACGAAGAAATTTTCGAAATGGTACAGGCCGAATTGCGTCGTTCCGGTTTCGAAGATCTGGTGCGCGCCGGCTTGGTGCTGACGGGTGGTTCTTCGCGCATGGAAGGCGTGGTTGAACTTGCGGAAGAAATGCTGCACATGCCGGTTCGCGTCGGCATTCCGCAAAACATCAAGGGTCTTGGTGAAGTCGTAGGCAATCCGGTGCATGCCACCGGTGTTGGTTTATTGCTCTGGGGAAGCGCGAGCGAGAACCCGCGTCGGCCATCCCTGTCCAGCAGCAAGGCAGGCAACCTGTTTTCAAAACTTCGCAATTGGTATCGCGGAGAGTTTTAGTCGTTGTTACATATATAAAAAGAATATTCATTTAAATCACGGAGGATCTGAACATGGCACATTTTGAATTAGTGGAAAAATTGGCACCGAACGCGGTCATTAAGGTGATCGGCGTCGGAGGTGGTGGTGGCAACGCGGTCGCGCACATGGTGAATGCCGGTGTCGATGGTGTTGAATTCATCACGGCGAATACCGACTCGCAAGCAATTAAAAACGTCGGAGCAAAAATGCAGTTGCAACTCGGCGGAAATGTAACGAAAGGCTTGGGTGCAGGCGCAAATCCGGAAGTCGGCCGTCAAGCCGCGCTGGAAGATCGCGAACGCATCGTCGAAGCTTTAACGGGTGCCGACATGGTATTCATCACGGCCGGCATGGGTGGCGGAACCGGAACCGGTGCAGCGCCGGTTGTCGCACAGTTGGCAAAAGAAATGGGAATCCTGACGGTGGCCGTTATCACCAAGCCATTCCCTTTCGAAGGCCGCCGTCGCATGCAGGTCGCTTTAAAAGGTATCGAGGAATTGGCGCAACATTGCGATTCCCTGATCACCATTCCGAATGAAAAATTGATCACGGTGCTCGGTCGCGATGCGACGATGATGCAGGCCTTCCGTGCCGCCAACGACGTATTGCTTGGCGCCGTGCAGGGTATTGCCGATCTGATCGTGCGTCCGGGTTTGATCAACGTCGACTTTGCCGACGTGCGCACCGTGATGAGCGAAATGGGTCTTGCCATGATGGGCAGCGGCACCGCCCGTGGTGATGATCGTGCCCAGGCAGCAGCCGAAGCCGCGATCAGCAATCCATTGCTGGACGAAGTCAATCTTGCCGGTGCCAACGGCGTGTTGGTGAATATCACCGCAGGTCCGGATTTCACGATGCGTGAGTTTGATGAAGTCGGTCGTATCGTTGACGAATTCGCTGCGGAAGATGCAACGGTCGTTGTCGGTACCGTGCTGGATCCGAACATGCAGGATGAAGTCCGCGTGACCGTGGTCGCTACCGGTTTGAACCGTGGTGTTGCCCGCGGAAGCGTGCGTCCGGATCGCGTCGAGTTCGGTAGCAAGGAACCGATGCGCAACCCGGTCAAACTGGTTCGCAACGCTACTACCGGCTTGCCCGATTACGACAGCATGCTGAATGCCGAAACGAATATGGCAGGTAATAATTTAGGTTTGCGAGCTGCTACCCGTGTCAGTGAATCACAGCCGCAAACGGCATTAAGCGATTTGCCAACCGATCACAGCTATCTGGATATTCCGGCGTTTTTGCGTCGCCAGGCTGATTGAGGCAAGTCGGGCCTTGGCCCGACTTGCTTGATGGTATGTACCAAAACAACATCAAGGATGATGTTGGATGCCTTGTTCCCTTGGATTTACTTCAAGCCCGCCTCTTGGCGGGCTTTTTTTATCCGTTTGGGATTACTCGGCATCTAGATTGAACTTCGATTGCCTATCGTCTGTCTCCATAAGCCTTGAGACTGCCAACCGTTCCACATTTGAAACATATTATTGTTGCAAGTCCGTGAAAAACAGGGGCTTTTATACTTTTGTTCAGCTGGAGCTGTGATATCCTCGCGGGAGTTTTGAGCTGTTCCCGGAAAGCGTCAGGCTTGGGTAGATGGAATAAACCATGATGATGAAACAACGTACCTTGAAAAATGTCATTCGCGCCACGGGCGTGGGTCTGCACAGCGGGCAGAAGGTTTACATGACCTTGCGTCCCGCTGCGCCGAATTCAGGCATCATTTTTCGTCGTACCGACTTCGCCAAACCGGTTGAAATCAAGGCTCACGCTCTACTGGTCGGCGAAACCAGCATGTGTACCGCGCTGGTGCAGGACGATGTCCGCGTAATGACGATCGAGCACCTGATGTCCGCTTTTGCAGGCCTGGGTATCGATAACGCCTATGTTGATTTGTCGCATTTCGAAGTGCCGATCATGGATGGTTCCGCCGGCCCTTTCGTCTTCCTGCTGCAGTCTGCCGGCATTGAAGAGCAGAACGTCGCCAAGCGTTTCATCAAGATCGTCAAGCCGATCCAGGTAGTGGATGGCGACAAATGGGCCCGTTTCGAGCCTTTTGACGGTTTCAAGGTCGGCTTCACTATCGACTTCAAGCATCCGGTCTTCAGCAAATCGACCTCCAGCGTGGAAATCGATTTCTCGACTACCTCGTTCGTTAAGGAAGTCAGCCGCGCCCGCACCTTCGGTTTCATGAAAGACATCGAATTCCTGCGTGATCGCAACCTTGCATTGGGTGGCAGCATGGACAATGCGATCGTGCTGGACGATTACCGCATCCTGAACGAAGACGGCCTGCGCTACGAAGACGAGTTCGTAAAACACAAGATTCTCGACGCCATCGGAGATTTGTATTTGCTCGGTCACAGCCTGGTCGGTGCGTTTTACGCCTATAAATCAGGCCATGCCCTGAATAACCAGCTGCTGCGCGCCATGTTGGCCGACCCGAGTACCTGGGAAGAAGTCACCTATGCCGATGACCCGGCAACCGCCCCGATTTCCTACGCCCATCCGGCGCACGCCCAATAAAACAGGGCATTTTGCCTTGGTGATCTTGCACTTTGCGGCTTGTATCACATTGAAATAACAGGTTTTTAACGGCAGCTCTAACGTATTCCGGCACAATGACCGGCCACAGCGATGTTGGCTTTAGGGCAAGGATGCCAGTTTTAGGAGTTGTTCCCGCAGTTGCGGGTCTTCCACGGAATGGGCGGTGGCTCGCAATGAATCGCGAACTGCCTGAGTAAGAGGCTTACCGGTTGTTGGACTCAGGGGGACCGAGTCCGGGGGGGTCACTTTTATCGTCAAAGCCTGGACTCGAAACCCGGCTGCACCGGCCGCGCTGAGTAAAGCGTCGCCATAAAGGCGCAGTTTGGACTTCCAGACCGGATTTGATACCGAATACACCAGTTTTTCCTGACTGATATTGGCGAGCCGACATTCTTTCGCCAATGCAGGGGGCAAAATTTGGCGCAGTGTTTGGTCGAGCTGGTCCAGTTGCTGGGCCCGTTGGATCAGTTTCATCAGGTTTGATTCGTTCGCTGCCTGCAGCGCCTGAACCGGACCACCGGATGAAGCCACCGTGCCATGGACCTGATTGTGAGAACGTTTAAGCATGATGAACATTATCATCGTTTCAAAATTCTTTCGCACGCCCAAGAAGTTGGCGTTCGATGATCCAAAAACCGCCGCCATTGCCGGTGGTTCGATATTCTTATTGTTAGCACTCGCTTTCAGCATCGGCTTTTTTGGCCGTGGCGCCAATGGTGCCGCCAAAGCTGAAATCGCCCGTCTTCAGGCGCAGCTGACCGAACAAAACAAAGAACTCAAAACCGCAAAGGCCGATGCGCAACGCGAAATCAACGCCGTTGCCGCCCGCGTTGGCGAACTGCAAATCCAGGCCAACCGCTTGAATGCGCTCGGCGAACGTCTTGCAAAAGACGGCAAATTTACCGATGGCGAGTTTAATTTCGACAAACTGCCCGGCGCCGGCGGTGACGAAACCGTAGAAGATGTAAAGTCGAAAGACCTGTTGAGCGACCTGAGCGCTCTGCAGGTCCAGTTCGATAACTCGGGCCGCCAGCTTTCTGTTCTGGAAGCCATGTTGTTTGACCAACATCTTGAAATGAGCCGCACGCCTTCAACACTTCCGGGCCGTGGTTACATCACTTCCACCTTTGGTACCCGTTCCGATCCGTTTTCCGGTGGTCGCGCCCATCACAAAGGCATTGATTTTGAAGCCAATACCGGTGATCCGGTGTATGCAGCGGCCGATGGCGTGGTCAGCTATGCAGGTGTCAAAAACGGTTTCGGCAACGTCGTGGAAGTTGATCACGGCAATGGCTACACGACGCTGTATGGTCACAACTCGGGCTTTACCGTCCGTGCAGGCGATCTTGTACGTGCAGGCCAGCAAATTGCCAGGGCGGGTTCGACCGGTCGTTCAACCGGCCCACATATTCATTTTGAAGTGCATGTGAATGGCGTCGCCGTAAATCCGATGCCCTTTCTGGAAAGCGTAAAACGATAATTGTCTGGGATTGATATCGCTTAATCCGCCCACAGGTTAAACTATGCGGCCGCCATGTAAGCATGCGCGGCCGTTTTCATGATGGGCCTTTTATTTTCTCGCGCGGACTTTGTCTGCCTCACACGGTGGTTTGATTTTCCCATGCTCAATAGTCTTCTTACCCGCATCTTTGGCAGCCGTAACGAACGTCTGCTGCGTCAATTCCAGAAAAACATTGATCGCATCAATTCCCTCGAGCCGGAAATGGAAAAACTCGGTGATGACGGGCTTCGTGCAAAAACAGAAGAATTCAAGGCTCGTATTGAAAAAGGCGAGACGCTGGACCAAATACTGCCTGAAGCTTTCGCCGTTTGCCGTGAAGCCTCGAAGCGGGTTTTGGGTTTGCGCCACTATGATGTGCAGCTCGTTGGCGGCATGGTGCTGCATTCCGGCCGCATTGCGGAAATGCGCACCGGTGAAGGCAAAACGCTGGTGGCTACCTTGCCAACTTACCTGAATGCGTTGTCGGGCAAAGGCGTTCACGTGGTGACGGTGAATGATTACCTCGCACGTCGTGACTCGGCATGGATGGGTCGTCTCTATAACTTTCTCGGCATGACGGTTGGCGTTGTCTATCCCGGTATGCCGCATGGTGACAAGAAAGGCGCCTATGCTGCCGATATTACCTATGGAACCAATAACGAATACGGCTTCGATTATCTGCGCGACAACATGGCCTTGTCGAAAGATGACCGTTTCCAGCGTGGCCAGAATTTCGCGATCGTCGACGAAGTCGACTCCATTCTCATCGATGAGGCGCGTACCCCGCTGATTATTTCCGGACCTGCCGACGAGTCGCCCGAGCTCTACATGAAAGTGAATCGCCTGTTGCCGAAGTTGGTGCGTCAGGAAAAAGAAGACGGTGACGGTGATTTCTGGGTTGATGAAAAACAGAAGCAGGTGCATTTGTCCGAAGCCGGCATGGAGCACGCGGAAAAACTATTGCGTGAAGCCGGCATCATCAGCGAAGAAGACAGTTTGTATTCGGGCCAGAACCTGACTGTCGTGCATCATCTGAACGCAGGATTGCGAGCACATGCGTTGTACCAGCGTGATGTTGACTACATTGTTCGCGATGGCGAAGTCATCATCGTTGACGAATTTACCGGTCGTACTCTCGCTGGCCGTCGCTGGTCCGATGGTTTGCACCAGGCGGTCGAAGCGAAGGAAGGCGTGCCGATCCAGCGTGAAAACCAGACGCTCGCTTCGATCACCTTCCAGAATTATTTCCGGATGTACAACAAGCTTTCGGGTATGACCGGCACGGCCGATACCGAAGCCTATGAATTCCAGTCTATCTACAATCTTGAAGTCGTCGTGATCCCGACCCATCGTCCGATGGTGCGCAAAGATCATGCCGACCTCGTGTATTTGACACGTGATGCCAAGTTCAATGCGGTCAGCGTTGACATCAAGGATTGCTATGAGCGCGGGCAGCCCGTGCTGGTGGGTACGACTTCGATCGAGACCTCCGAATTGCTTTCCAGTCACCTCAAGAAAGCCGGTATTCCGCATGAAGTGTTGAACGCCAAGCAGCACGAACGCGAAGCGCAAATCGTGGCCCAGGCCGGCAGTAAAAAAGCCGTCACCATCGCCACCAATATGGCGGGTCGTGGTACTGATATCGTTTTGGGCGGCAGTCTGGAAGCGCAATTGCATGCGTTGGGCGAAGATGCGAGCGAGCTGGACAAGTCACGCGTGAAATCAGAATGGCAGAAGCATCACGACGAAGTGCTTGCCCTGGGTGGTTTGCATATCATCGGTACCGAACGTCACGAATCGCGACGCATCGACAATCAGCTACGCGGTCGTTCCGGTCGCCAGGGCGACAACGGGTCATCGCGTTTCTATCTGTCGCTCGAAGATAATTTGATGCGAATCTTTGCAGCTGATTGGGTGCAAAACGCGATGCGTCGCATCGGCATGAAAGAAGACGAAGTCATCGAAAGCGGCATGGTGACCAAGCAGATCCAGAACGCGCAGAAAAAAGTCGAAGCGCATAACTTCGATATCCGTAAAAACCTGCTCGATTACGATGATGTCGCCAACGATCAGCGCAAGGTCATTTATCAACAGCGTAATGAATTGCTTGAGGCCGATTCCGTCAAGGACGCAATCGATGCCATTCGCGACGACGTCATTTCGATGACGGTTCGCCGCTACGTGCCCGTGAATTCTATTGACCAGCAATGGGACATCGACGGTCTCGAACGTAGTTTGACCGATGAATTTGGCATGACGCTGGATTTGAAGAGCCTGGTCGAAAAATCGGAAGAGCTTGATGACAACGCTTTACTGGATCATGTGCTGAAAGCTGCCGAAAAACTGTTCGTCGACAAGGAAGCGCAGATTTCGTCGGAAATGATGCGGCATCTTGAAAAGCACCTGATGCTGAACGTGCTTGACCAAAGCTGGAAAGAGCATCTGGCACGCATGGACTATATGCGCCAAGGCATTCATTTGCGCGGTTATGCCCAGAAGCAGCCCAAACAGGAATACAAGCGCGAATCCTTCGAACTGTTTTCGGAAATGCTCGACAAGGTAAAGCAGGATGTCATTACGCTGCTGGCACGGGTTCGCATTCGCGACGAGGAAGAAGTGGCGGCGATGGAAAACGCCGAACGCCAGCGTCTCGAAGCACAAGCGAAGAACATGCAATTCCAACATCCTGAAACCGGTGATTTTGGCGTCGATGACGAAATGCAGCAGGCGATGGCCTTTGCATCGCAGGATGCCGCCGAAATGCAGCCGAAAACGATTACTCGCGATGCCGACAAGATTGGACGTAATGACCCTTGTCCTTGCGGTAGCGGCAAAAAATACAAGCAATGTCACGGCCAGCTGACTTAATCGGCGTGCATGAATCCGGGGTCTGAAACATTGGCTCCGATTCATGTGGTGGCGGGTGTTTTACGTGACACCCGCGGAAGAATTTTACTGGCTCGGCGGACCGAGGGACGTGATCTGGCGGGTGCCTGGGAATTTCCCGGCGGCAAGGTCGAGACCGGTGAGTCACCTCTGCAAGCGCTCGAGCGGGAACTGCTCGAAGAACTCGGCATTCGAATCGGCCATTGCACGCCACTGATTTCGGTGCCTCAACATTATTTAAACAAGAAGATCGTGCTGGATGTTTACACGGTCTCATCGTTTAGCGGCAAGCCCAAAGGTCTTGAAAAACAGGCATTGGCATGGTCCCCGTTGGAAAAACTTTCCTCCTATCCCATGCCGCCTGCCGACAAACCCGTCGTTGCGGCGCTTACCCAGCCGAATGTATTGGCGATTACCCCTGAATTCGACGGTGAAAAGACCGGTTTTCTGTCCCGTATCGAAAAGCAGCTGATTTCAGGAATACGCTATATCCAGTTACGTTGCAAAACATTGCCGGCAAAAAAACTGAAAGAGCTTGCGCTGGATATTCGTACCTTGTGTCATGAACATGACGGCGTGCTGTTGATCAATCAGGATATTGAATTGGCGATGTCACTCGATTGTCCCGTGCATTTGAAATCCACCCAATTGATGCAGCCCGATATCGAAATCCAATTATCGGCACATCCTTTTTCCGCCGCTTGTCATGATATCGACGAATTGAAAAAAGCTGAAAGTCTCTCGGCGTTATTCGCGGTATTGGGGCCGGTGCTTTCCACCAAGTCGCATCCTGGTGTCGAGGGAATGGGCTGGTCCGGCTTTACCAGGATGCGTAACGAGGTCTCGTTGCCTATATTTGCACTGGGCGGACTGGCTTCGAGCGATTTGGAAACGGCACGCCGGCACGGCGCCCAAGGTGTAGCAGGGATCAGCGGCTTCTGGCTGGCTAAGCCTTAGCCAATTGACGATAGATCGAATCAAGACGTTTGACGCCATCGCCCAAGGATACAAGATCATGCACATTGCTTATCACGTCGTTCGCGATAGCCAGTCGTTGTGCCCGGCTTGCCTGCCCATCGAGCATTTTTTCGGCAAGTGATTCACTGATATTGTCACGGGCAAGCAGCCGTGATTTTTGAGTTGCACGCGGTACATCGACCACAAGAATGCGCTTTATCCAGTCGTAATGTGTTTTACCAGCTTCCGCCAGCAAGGGAATGGCAACGATGGCGTAGGGTGATTCGGCGGTTTTGCATTGCTGCGCCAACAGTTCACGTATACGCGGGTGGGTGATGGATTCCAGTTTTTTCCGGGCATCGGCATTTTCGAAAATAAGCTCGCGCAATGCCTGGCGGTTTAATTGGCCCGCAACGACAAGTTGCGAGCCGAAACAGGCGACAATTTCTTCAAGCGCTGCTTGTCCGGGTTCAACGATGGTGCGCGCGGCAAGGTCGGCATCGGCAATGCCGATACCAAGCGCATTGAAAAAGCTGGTCACGGCAGATTTACCGGATGCTATTCCTCCCGTGACGGCAACAATAAATTCAGCCATTACCTGGCAGTCTCCTCGTAGTTATCCGTTGCAATTTCAAAGCCGGAAATCCATCGCCAACAAGCGAGTCTTCATTCCATGCATCGGACCAGGGCAATGAAATTCGAACCGTGGCTGCCTACTCATCCGCAGAAATTGAGCGTTTGCATCAAGTGGGCATTGCCCAATGCATATACGCAGCAATCAGATCCATCCCAAGAATGAACTGCACCCAACCTGCAGCGGCAAGGTAGGGGCCGAATGGTATGGGAGTACTGTTGTCGCGGCCTTTGATAGCCAGGTAAATCGATCCGATTATTGCGCCGATGAATGATGAGAGCAGAACGATCGTCAATATCGATTTGGGCCCGCACCAAGCACCAAGAGCTGCCAGCAATTTGAAATCGCCGTAGCCCATGCCTTCCTTGCCCGTCACCAATTTGAATAGTTTGTAAACACTCCACAAGCTCAGGTAACCGACAGCGGCGCCCATGACGGCATGCCACGGGTCTTGGAAAAGTGGCACCAAGCTAAGCGTCAAGCCAAGCCACAATAGCGGCAGTGTGATGTCATCGGGCAGGTACTGTGTTCTCACATCGATGCCGGCAAGCGAGATCAGGCAGGCTGTAAAACCCATTGCAGCAAGGCCTTCCAGGCTAGGGCCGAACTTCCAGATGCAGATTGCAAACAAAATGCCGGTCAGTAATTCGATGGCCGGGTATTGCCAAGAAATTGCCGTTTTGCAGTGGCGACAGCGGCCACGCAGGACAAGATAACTGATGAGCGGAATGTTCTCGAACGCAGACAGGGGATGTTGGCAGTGTGGGCAATGCGAACCTTTCACCACGATATCGGGTGGTGCAGGCTCGTAAACTTCCGGCAGTTCCAGCATTTCACGACTTTCATGACGTGCTTGCCACAGCAGGCGGTTTGGCAACCTAAGGATCACGACATTCAGGAAGCTGCCGATCAGTAACCCGAAAAAGAACGCCACTGTGATTAACAGTGGCGTATTGCTCAATAATATTTCCATCGTTTTTACATCGCCGCAGCAAGTTTGAAAATTGGCAGGTACATGCCAACCACCATGCTGCCCACCAAGCCACCAATGACGACCATGACCATGGGTTCAATCAGCGTGGACAGGGTATCAACGGCGTTGTTGACTTCCTGCTCGTAGAATTCAGCCACCTTGTAGAGCATGGTATCCAGCGCGCCGGCTTCTTCGCCGATGGCAACCATCTGGATGACCATGTTGGGGAACAGGTTTACCTGCTTCATCGACATATTGACCGAGTAGCCCACAGCGACGTCTTCACGAATACGTGCGACCGCATCTTCATAAATAATATTGCCCGTGGCTCCGCCGACGGTTTCCAGGGCTTCAACCAGAGGCACACCTGCCTTGAAGGTAACGGCGAGTGTCCGTGCAAAACGTGCAATCGCCGAGTTGTGCATGACCTGTCCGATCACGGGCACCTTCAGAATCATCCGGTCAAGAAAATGGTTGAACGGACGCGATCGTTTTTTTGCTGCAAAAAAAGCAATGACGAGTGCGATCACAACACCGAGGATCATCCACCAATAGGCAATAACGAAATCAGAGCAGGCCAGAATGAACAGGGTGAACGCAGGCAAATCGGCACCAAAACTCTGGAACACATTTCTGAAGGAAGGAACCACGAAAACAAGCAAAACGGCACTGACGATCACGGCCACCGCGATCACCATGGCTGGATAGAACAGGGCTTTTTTGATCTTGCCTTTCAGTGTTTCGATGTTTTCCTTGTAGTTGGCAATCGTGTGCAATACGGTATCAAGCACACCGGCGCCTTCACCGGCCCGCACAAGATTTACATACAGGTCATCGAAGTAGAGCGGGTATTTGCTCAGGGCTTCCGAAAGTGACGAACCGCCTTCCACCTCGGTTTTTACGCCCATCACGAGATCTTTCATCTTCGGATTTTTTTGTCCGCCGGCAATGATTTCAAAACTTTGCACCATCGGCACGCCCGACTGCATCATCGTCGCAATCTGGCGACTGAAGATGGCAATATCCTGCGGCTTGATTTTCGCACCGGCAGATCCAAAGAACGGTTTTGTTTTTGGTTTGACGACGGTGGGATTGATACCCTGTTTGCGAAGTTCGGCTCGCAGCAGGTTGGCATTTTTGGCGGTGGATTCGCCTTTCATCTTGATGCCGCGTTTGTCTGTACCTTCCCAGACGAATTCACCCATGGCGGAAGTTGCTGCACGCGCTTTGGTTACTGCTGCTTTGGAGGCTGCCATGGCTTAGTCCTTTGTTACACGGTTGATTTCGGCAAGGCTGGTCATGCCAACACTTGCCTTGAT
>JAKQKT010000198.1 GCA_029560515.1 Pseudomonadota bacterium | reverse complement strand
GAACAAGCCGCCAACAGTCGGTACGAAGAAGATGATGAATGCGGCAATCGTCAGGAAGAAGCCGGCACCGAACAAATCTTTCACCGTGTAATACGGATGGAAAGGGATGCCGTCCGCATACTTGCCGGTTTCCGGATTTTTGACTTTCTTGATATCGACGCCTTCAGGATTGTTCGAACCGACTTCGTGCAAGGCACCCAGATGCAATACAACCAATAGCAGAATGACCAATGGCAATGCGATTACATGCAAAGCAAAGAAACGGTTGATAGTTGCATCGGACACCAGATAATCGCCACGAATCCACTCGGTCAGTTCCGGGCCGATTACCGGCACCGCACCGAATAGATTGATGATGACCTGTGCACCCCAGTAACTCATTTGTCCCCATGGCAACACATAGCCCATGAAGGCTTCAGCCATCAGCACCAGGAAGATCAGTACGCCGAGTACCCAGACCAGTTCGCGAGGCTTCTGGTATGAGCCGTAAATCAGGCCGCGGAACATGTGGAAATAGACGGTGATGAAGAACAGCGACGCACCCGTGGAGTGCATGTACCGGATGATTGAGCCGCCCGGCACATCGCGCATGATGTATTCAACCGAAGCAAATGCCTCTGCAGCCGAAGGCTTGAAATGCATCGTCAGGAAAATACCGGTAACGATTTGATTGACCAGCACAAGCAAAGCCAGCGAACCAAAATAATAGAAGAAATTGAAATTTTTCGGAGCGTAGTACTCCGACATGTGTTTTTTGTACGCCGGCATGAAACCCGGGGCACGCTCGTTAAACCAACCTGTCAGGCCAGCGACTGCTTTGTCGATCTTGTTCATTAAGCCGCTCCCTTTGGAGGTACGCCAACGATAATCTTGTTCTCGTCAACGAAATGGTAAGGAGGGATTTCGAGATTCGAAGGAGCCGGAACTCCCTGGAATACTCGTCCGGCCAAATCAAAACGCGACTGGTGGCATGGGCAGTAGAAGCCGCCTTTCCATTCCGAGTCGTAGACTTGCGGAAGCATTTCCGGAACAAAGGACGGCGAGCAGCCTAGATGGGTGCAAACACCGACTATGACGGCGATGTTTTCCTTGCCGACAATCGTGCGCGCTTCGTTTTTGGCAAAAGCCGGCGTTTGATCGGGATTGTCGGATTTCGGATCACGCAAGCGGTTATCCAGGCTAGGCAAGGCCGCCAATTGCTCTTTGGTGCGTTTGAAAATCCAGACTGGCTTTCCGCGCCATTGCACGATCATGCGCATGCCGGGTTCGTTATCGATTTTGCTGATATCCACATCCACAGGCGCGCCGGCGGTTTTAGCCCTTGCACTTGGTTGGAATGAACTGATGAAAGGAACAGAGGCTCCGACGACACCCATCGCACCGACGACGCCGGTTGCGATAAGTAAATTACGGCGGGAACTACTGACTTCTTCGTTGGCCATTAGGCGCTCCGATGCTGTCTAAAATGAAAGATAGATGCAGATCAATCCCCGACCTGCAAGACAGCATATTGTAACGGATGGCCTTGGCAGGCGACAACGGATAAAACGGCAAAGCCCGATATGAAACCCCGGTAACACGCTCAAAATGCCACACCGGCAGGATAATTGAACCGGTTTTACAGAGCTTTGCGATAACGCTCGGCTAGCTGCCCTACTCGCGCAACGTAAAGACGGGTCTCTTTGTATGGCGGCACACCGCCGTAACGATCGACGGCGCCTTCGCCAGCATTGTAAGCCGCCGCAGCAAGGGTCAGATCCTGTTGATAGCGCCGCAATAAAAAGCTGAGGTACTGCACGCCGCCATTGATGTTTTGTGCCGGATCGAAAGAATCGTTCACGCCAAAACGTCTGGCCGTTGCCGGAATCAACTGCATCAAGCCCTGGGCGCCCTTGTTAGACTGGACATGCGGGCGATAGGCCGATTCGGCATGAATAATCGCACGAACCACCGCTTCTTCAACGCCGTAGGCTCTGGATGCCGCCTTGATTTCGGCAGCGTACGCCGCGGTGTTCAGGCGCAAGGAACCAAAGCTGATCGAGGACGACAAGCCGCATGCATAACAGGTCGGCTGCGAAAAAACGGCGTATTCGGTTTTAATCGCCACCACATTGCTGACGCCTTTGGGGCGGCGGCTGCTGAAATTCTTGATGCCGTTTGCATCGACATAGGAATATGTGATGGATTGCGCCATTCGCAAAAATCGGGGGGCATTGCCAGTCGCGGCATCCGATTTCGGGGCGCTGACATTGATGACTGCAGCAGAATCGGTGCCCGCAGGCTTGTCTGATTTGATGACATCGGAACTGGCGGGCGCTGGCGAGGTAGCTGGCGGCGGCGCACTGTATTGCTGAGGCGCAGTCTTCGCGACGACGACGCACTGGGAGCCCGCTATCTTTTTGCTCGTGTAGTTGGAGATGCCGTCACTACCAACGCATCGATAAAGATTGCCGGCGTCGGCAGTCGTAGCCCATCCCAACAGCAATATCAGTAGACCGAATGTACGCATAAGCGGAAGTTTCTCCCTATTTTTCATAAATTCCAAGTGTTTAGAGCATATTTATGATGGTTTGGGCCCGGTTTGCGGCTAAAATACGCTCCCTTTCCTCCCGACCGGATTAAGCGCCATGACCGGGATTCCCGCTGCTGGTAAGTTATTCATCAAAACCCACGGTTGCCAAATGAACGAGTACGACTCGGACAAGATGGCAGACGTGCTCGCGGCCGAACACGGCCTGGAACTGACCGACAACGAGGCTGAGGCCGACGTTATCCTGGTCAATACCTGCTCGATCCGCGAAAAAGCCCAGGAAAAAGTGTTCAGCCAACTGGGTCGCTGGAAACAGCTCAAGAAGGACAAACCCAACCTCGTGATCGGTGTTGGCGGCTGCGTGGCATCCCAGGAAGGCGATGCCATCATCAAGCGCGCCCCATACGTCGACCTCGTCTTCGGCCCGCAAACCTTGCACCGTTTGCCGCAAATGATCGACGCCAAGCGCGAGACCGGCTTACCGCAAGTCGATATTTCCTTTCCTGAAATCGAGAAATTCGACCGCCTGCCCGAACCGCGCGCCGAAGGTCCGACTGCTTTCGTCTCCATTATGGAAGGCTGCAGCAAGTATTGTTCGTTCTGCGTGGTGCCTTATACCCGCGGCGAAGAAGTGTCGCGTCCGTTTGATGATGTGCTTCTCGAAGTTTCGCAACTCGCCGCCCAGGGCGTGCGCGAAGTGAACCTGCTAGGCCAAAACGTCAACGCTTATCGCGGTGGCATGTTCGAGTCCGACGATAAAGCCGATCTCGCCCTCTTGATTCGCGCCATTGCGCAAATCGAAGGCATCGGCCGTATCCGCTACACCACCTCGCACCCGATGGAATTCAGCGATTCACTGATCGAAGCCCATCGTGACGTACCCGAACTCGCATCGTTTTTACATTTGCCGGTGCAATCGGGTTCCGACCGCATTTTGACCGCGATGAAACGCAACCACACTGCTCTCGAATACAAGGCCAAAATCCGCAAGCTGCGCGAAGCGAAACCGGACATCACGATTTCGTCGGACTTTATCGTCGGCTTTCCGGGCGAAACCGATAAAGACTTCGATGCCACAATGAAGCTGATCAACGATATCGGCTTCGATCAAAGCTTCTCGTTCATTTATTCGAAACGCCCCGGCACCCCCGCTTCGAATCTGCCGGACGATACTTCCGATGAAGTCAAACATGCGCGCTTGAACCAGTTGCAGAACACGATCACCAACAACGCACGCAATATCTCGAATGCCATGATCGGTACCACGCAACGCATTCTCGTCGAAGGCAAAAGCAAGAAACACGAAGGCGAATTGACCGGCCGCACCGAAAACATGCGCTACACGAACTTTATCGGGCATCCCCGCCTGATTGGTCAATTCGTCGATGTGCTGATAACGGAAGCGATGACCAATTCATTGCGTGGCCGTCTTGTCATCAATGAAACCGAGGCGGCTTGAAGCCGCCTCCTTGAATCAGTGATTCAATCAATGGCATCCATAAAAAAAATTATCTTCAGCGGCTTCATCCTTGCCCTGATATTGGCTACGGCAAACATTACAAGCGCCAAACCTGCAGAGGCAACAACGACGGTCCGCCCCAGCGAATGGGCAACACCGCTTGCCGTGGTCGGCCTGCCGAATTTGCACCGGGTCGATATCAACCTGTATCGAAGCGCCCAGCCGCTGGATGGCAGTGGCGAGGCATTGAAAAAGCTCGGCATCAAAACGGTTTTGAATTTGCGCGAACACGACATGGATGTTGTGTTGAAAAAAACCCAGGGCATCGGCTTGAAACGCTACCCGCTGCATACCTGGGATATCGATGATCGCGACATCGTTGCCGTGCTCAAAATCATTACCAATCCCGATAACCAGCCCATCCTGGTGCATTGCGCGCATGGCGCCGACCGCACGGGCTTGATGATGGCGAGTTACCGCATGATCGTGCAAGGCTGGAGCAAGGAAGCAGCGCGCAATGAAATGAAAAAAGGCGGATACGAATACCATCCGGTCTGGATAAATATTGATCGTCGCATCAATAAAATGGATATCGCCAAGTTGCGGGCAGAAATCTACGCAACCGAGTAGAAATCAGTCGAGGCGTTTACTGAAACGCATGATGGCCAGACTCATCATCACGATGGTGAAAACAAGCAATATCAGCGCCTCCTGCCACATATCCATCAAACTGGCGCCGCGCAGCATGATGCCGCGATTCAAACGCATGAAGTGAGTCAGCGGCAACACTTCGGCTATCCATTGCGCGGTTTTCGGCATACCGGCGAATGGAAACATGAAGCCGGAAAGCAGGATGGACGGCAGCAACAGGAAGAAACTCATCTGCATCGCCTGAAACTGCGATTGCGCCCGAGTTGAAATCAACAGTCCAAGACTCAGGTTAGCCATGATCAACAGCATGGTGGCGCCGTAAACATCGATCCAGTGTCCGCGGGTCGGCACCTGGAATACCAGCACACCCAGCAACAAGACAATCGTTGTCTGCACCAATCCGATCACGATATAGGGCAAGACTTTCCCGACCATCAATTCCGTTCGCGAAACCGGAGTAGTTATCAGCAATTCGAGGTTACCCCGCTCCCGCTCACGCACGATGGCGACTGCAGTAAACAGGATCATCGTCATCGTCAAAATCACGCCGACCAGACCCGGCACCACATTGACGGCAGAGCGCCGCTCGGGATTATAGAAACTCACCACGCTGATCTGCGCCGGTCGCAAACTGTTTTGACCGTTCAATGGCATTTGCGCCAACTGCCGCGCAGCGTTTTGCACGCTGATATCGCTGCCGTCCACCAATACTTGTACCGCTTCGCGATTTTCCGCCAAACGTCTTTCAAAGTCGGGCGGAATCACGATTCCGACGCTGATGCGGCCGCGCTTCAATGCCTGCATCAAGTCATCCGGCGTCTGTGCCGATTCTTTCTGCACGATGACGCCGGTGGCCAGCATGTCCTGCACGACGGCCCGCGATGCCGATGTATGCGCCTGGTCGGCAATCGCTGCTTTGAGGCCGCGAACATCGAGATTGATCGCAAACCCGAACATTAAAAGTTGAATGGTCGGAATGCCGACAATCATGGCGGCAGTAACCCGGTCACGCCTTAGTTGACGCAACTCCTTGATCACGATGGCCCAGAGCCGGCGCAAATTCATTACGCATGCTCCAGATGACTGCGATGCGTTGCGGCGACGAATACATCTTCAAGATTCGGGGTAGCAGCTTCGAGTTTCGCTTCCAGACCGGCGGCTCGCAAAACCTGATTGAGATGGCCAGGCACTGAATCACCTTCTGCAACCAACACACGCAATTCGTTTCCGATCTGTGCAACGCTGACGACACTCGCTTCTTTCAGCAAAGCCGCCTGCGCTTTGCGTGGTTGCGATGTCTCCACCTTGAAAGTGCGGCCTGCCAAAGCCGCCGCCATTTTCACCGGCTCGCCATCGGCCACCAGAATACCGGAATCCAGAATGGCCAGACGATGGCAGCGCTCGGCTTCATCCATGTAATGGGTGGAAACGAGAATCGTGGTGCCGGCATCGGCAAGATCGAACAGTTTTTCCCAGAAGTCGCGCCGCGACTCTGGATCTACCGCACTGGTTGGCTCGTCGAGCAATAATAATTCCGGCTTGTGGATCACGGCACCTGCCAGCGCCAAACGCTGTTTCTGTCCACCACTCAATGTGCCCGCCATTTGTTTGTCGCGATCGGCAAGATGGTATTCCTGCAGCAAGGTTTCGATCCGTTTTTTTTGTTCGATACGCGGAACGCCCTGGATCGCCGCGAGAAATTCCAGGTTTTCGCGCACGGTCAAATCCTCGAACAGTGAAAAACGCTGCGTCATGTAACCGATATTGCGTTTCAATTGTTCGGCCTGTTCCGGAATGCGCAAACCCAATACTTCGATATTGCCTGACGTTGGCGTCAGCAAGCCGCACAACATGCGAATGGTGGTGGATTTTCCGGAACCGTTCGGCCCCAGAAATCCGTACACGCAGGCTTTCGGAACGGTAAGGTCGACATTATTGACCGCCACCAGATCACCGAAGCGCCGCGTCATGCCCCTTGCCACGATGGCGTTATCGCCCATGGTTATTTGCCGGAGTCCGAAGTGGCGAGCGTGACATGCACCGGCACGCCGACAGGCAGATTGATTGCATCCGCGCCAAGATTTATTTCCGCCAGATACGACAGGCGGGCCGCGTCCTTTCCGTTCAACGCGTAATACGGAGTGAAGCTCGGTTCACTGCGCACCATGCGAACCTTGCCGGCATAGATCGTGGTTGCGCCATCAATGGCAACATTGACCGCATCGCCGATTTTGATTTGCGCGCGCATCGGTTCCGGCACATATATTCTTGCGATGGGCGCATCGCCGACCAACAAGACAGCGAGTGGCGCACCAACGGCAGGCTGGTCACCCTGTTTGTAAGGCAGGCTATCGACTCTTGCCGCGCGTGGCGCACGAACCGTCAAGCGTCGCAAATCGATTTCCGCACTGGCGAGTTGCGATTGTGCAGCATTGAATCGGGCTTCAGCCTGTGCAACATCCTCGCTGCGGCTGCCGTTTTGCAGTAAATCCAAGCTTGCCTTTGCCGCACGAACTTCGGCTTGCGCGGAGTTTGCCGTCGCGACGGCGCGATCCAGGTCGGCACGGGGCAGTAATTGTTGTTTGACCAAACTACGAACCCGCTGCAATTGCGCATCGGCGTTTTTTGCCTGCGCTTGCAGCGAAATGAGTTTTTCATTGGCCTCGCGTTTGTTTTCGGATCTCGCTCCGGTTTGCAGGGCTTTCAGTGCTTGCTCGGCCTGGGTTACTTCAAACTGCAAGGTTTCAATACGAGCCTTTGCGTGTGCCGGATCAAGCTGGAGCAGAACCTGGTCTTTTGCCAGTTGTGCGCCTTCCGAAACCTGTATTTCGACAATGGGTTCGGCGGCAGTCGCCGGCAAGGTGATGCGATCCCATTCGAGAGTGCCGAGCATCGCGGGCGTTTCTTTTTTGCAGGCGGAAAAAAACAGCAACAGTAAAACCAGGCAGGAATATTTCAGCTTACACATCATCGGTAGCACCTCGGTTGCCATGCGACAGCTTAGCGTTTTTCCCTCGGGCGAGTCATCAATGTTTCGAACCCGGTTTTTATCAAGCGTCGAAACTGCATTGCACCGGATAATTCCGGCAGCGGCTTACTGGCCAAAAGTCGCCGAAAACGCTAGTCTGGCGGCATGACTCAGAACATCCATAACGACTTTACACTCAGCCCCGACGACCCTGAACGACTGGCCAATCTTTGTGGCCCTTTCGACGAGCATCTGCGGGAAATCGAAATGCGTCTCGGCGTTGAAATCGCCAACCGCGGCAATGTTTTCCGAATCGACGGCGAAAAAAAAGCGGTCGAGGCAGCCGAACGTTTTATCAAGAAATGCTATGCCGAAACCCTGGAAGAAACGATCGATCTCCAAGGCCTGAACATTCGGCTGGGAACCGCTGAATACCAGCGTTTCTCCGCGCCCGAATATTTGCCGCAGGAAGTTACAATCAAGGTAAAGCGCGGTGTGGTGAAAGGCCGGGGTGAAAACCAGGCCAAATACCTGCATGCCATTGCTACCCACGATATCAATTTCGGCATCGGTCCGGCCGGCACCGGCAAAACCTATCTGGCCGTCGCCTCTGCCGTTGATGCCCTGAATGAATCGCGCGTACAGCGCATTTTGCTGGTACGTCCCGCTGTTGAAGCCGGTGAAAAACTCGGCTTTCTGCCCGGCGATTTGAGCCAGAAGGTCGATCCCTATTTGCGTCCACTTTACGATGCGCTGTACGAAATGCTCGGCGTTGATAAAGTCGTGAAACTGCTCGAACGCAACGTGATCGAAATCGCCCCGCTTGCCTACATGCGTGGTAGGACATTGAACGATGCCTACGTCATCCTGGATGAAGCGCAGAACACCACGATTGAGCAGATGAAAATGTTCCTGACTCGAATCGGCTATGGTTCGACTGCGGTTATCACCGGCGACATGAGCCAGATTGATTTACCGAAACACCAGAAATCCGGCCTCCGCGATGCCATCGATGTACTACGGAAAGTGGAAGGCTTGAGCTTCACTTTCTTTGAAGCAAAAGATGTTGTGCGCCATCCACTGGTAGCAAAAATCGTTCGTGCCTATGACGCCCGCGATGCCAGCGACGACAATGCCGACAAGTGAGAGTGAACCGCATATTGTCGTCTACGACATGGACGGCACGCTTTTTCGCGGTGATTGCGGTGGCGCATTCATCAAGCAGCAAATCAAATCCAATATCGGGCGCCTTCTGCTTTCCATCCTGATCGCCCCGTTTGCATTCCCGATGCTGTCCATCCCGTCGATGAGAAGAATCGGCGTATCGGCGTACTTGTGGATCGCCAGCGTTGGCTTGAGCGAAGCAGACTACAAAAAAATTCTGGATGAGTTCATCGCACAGTATCGAATCAAGCCGATTGAACCGGTTTTGACCGAATGCCGGAAAGATATTGCCGAAGGAAAAAAGGTCGTCATCGCGACCGGCGCCGGTCACGAAATGGCAAGTGCTTTTATCCGCCATCTCGGCATGGAAAACCGGGTCGGCCTGGTGACATCGCAGAGTGTGCGTTTTTTTGGCGGCATGATTTCATTGATACAAGCCAATGGTGAAACCAAACTTCGTGAACTGGTCAGGCACGGTTATTCACCTCCGTATGTGCGCGCCTACAGCGACACCGCCAGCGACTTGCCTATTCTGCGTGCGGCAGCCAAAGCCTTCCTGGTGAACTATCGCGAAAAAGATCGCATTTACCTGAGTCAAAAGCTGGGTGAAAAATTGCAAGTCATCGACCAGATCAAACCCTAGGGGCGCCTGCTTGCTGTGCCCCTACGTTTTTTCAGTCACAAAAGTTTATGATGCATGCTCGTCAGATCAGTGGATTCGCCCATGACCCGCGGCCCGATTCAATTTGATGTCAGCGTCAGCTACGGATTGCCCCGCGCCGGGTTGCCATCCGCACAAAGTTTCAAGAAGTGGGCAGCGGCAGCGGTAAAAGGCCGTATTCGCAAGGCGGACTTGGCGATCAGAATCGTGGACAGCAAGGAAGGCGGCGCTCTGAACCGGCATTATCGCGGCAAGGATTACCCGACCAATGTGCTCAGCTTCCCGGCCGATTTGCCAGAAGGCGTGACCGTGCCATTGCTGGGCGATCTGGTTATCTGCGCACCGGTTGTCGCGAAGGAAGCCAAGGAACAAGGCAAGACACTGGCGGCGCACTACGCCCATCTGACCATCCACGGCGTCCTGCATTTACTGGGGATGGATCACGAGGACGAGCGCGAAGCGCTACTGATGGAGCAGCTGGAGCGGGATATTTTGGCCGATTTGGGCTATTCCGACCCTTACGAAGGCGAGAATTGAGCTGAACTGAAATGCGAATTTGCTAGACTAAGCTCACCGCCCCCAGGGCATCTTGCAAACCCCCATGTCTGACGACAGTAGTAGCCCCATCGAAAAACGCTCCTGGCTGGAGCGATTAAGCCATGCTTTCTCGGGTGAACCCGAAAGCCGCGAAGACCTGATCGAAATTCTGCGCGATGCGCGAGAAAACGGAATTCTTACCAGCGATACGCTGAAAATGCTGGAAGGCGCGCTGAGTGTTTCCGAGCTTCAGGTCAGCGACATCATGGTGCCGCGTTCGCAAATGGTATCGCTGCCGGTGGGTGACGCTTTTATTGATCTGATGAAAATGGTGGTGGAATCCGGCCACTCCCGCTTCCCGGTTCACGGCGACGACAAGGACGATATCCTCGGCATTCTTCTGGCGAAGGACCTCTTGCGCGGCATCGTTGCCGATGGCGGCCCCGGCAGTATTCGCGAATTATTGCGTCCGGTGGTTTTGATTCCGGAATCAAAGCGACTGAACGTGCTTCTGAAGGAATTCCGCCAATCCCGCAACCACATGGCCATCGTGGTGGATGAACATGGCGGCGTGGCAGGCATCATCACCATTGAAGACGTGCTCGAACAAATTGTCGGCGAAATCGACGACGAACACGACGATGCCGATGAAGCCAAAATGATTGCCGCGCAATCCGATGGCCAGTTCATGGTGGACGCACTTACGCCGATTGCCGACTTCAACGAGCAATTCGGTGCCGATTTCCTGGATGACGAGTACGACACCATCGGCGGTTTCGTGACCGATGCCATCGGCCACCTGCCCGAGGCCGGTGAAGAATTGACGGTTGGTCGCTTTCACTTCCGGGTCGGTCGTGCCGACCAGCGCCGCGTACACAGCTTCGTGGTGAGCATTCATGGCGATGTTTAGGGGCTTGCTGCTTCTCGTCCTGGCCTTTTTTTCACAAGCTGGTTTTTCCCAAACGGTACCGCCCGAATACACCTTGCGTGCCGGCGTGATCACGATGGAACCCGGCGAAGAATTCTGGGCGCGCTTCGGCCATGACGCCATCGTGATAGAAAACCTGCAGACTGGCGAATCGATGTCGTTCAATTTCGGTTTTTTCGATATGGGCGAACCCGGATTTTTTGGCAACTTCATCAATGGCCACATGCAATATCAGCTCGTCGCCTTGCCGACTGAAGACGATCTGCAGCACTACCGCGAAATGGGGCGTGGCGTCGGCGTGCAGTGGCTGAATCTGGACCAGAAACAAATCCGCGATTTGTATACGGCGCTCGCCGTCAACGCACGGCCGGAAAACTCCCGTTACACCTATGATTACTACAAGGCGAATTGCTCCACTCGCGTGCGCAACTCGCTCGATGCCGTCTTGAACGGCCAGATCAAAACGCAGTTATCCAGTCCGTCGCTCGGCAATTCCTATCGCAGCGAATCGGTGCGGCTGGCCTGGCCTGCCAAGTGGATGGCAATGGGTTTTCATCTTGGCCTCGGCCCTGCTGCCGATGCGCCTTTGTCTCGCTGGGATGAAGCCTTTATCCCCATGCGCCTGCGCGATTCATTGCGCGAAATTAAATTGGCCGACGGAAAACCGCTGGTGAGCAAGGAAGAAGAATTGTTACCGCATCGTCTTTCCATGCCCCCGAGTGATATGCCGGCCTGGAAAAAAACCGCATTCATGATCGGCATTTTCCTGGCGATCGGCATTATCTTTCTGGCGAGACGTACTCCGCGTCTGCTGGCGTTTGCCGCCGGCATTTTCTGGTTGATCGCCGGATTGCTGGGCTGTCTGATGCTGTTCATCTGGATTGGCAGTGCGCACTGGGCGGGTTATCGAAACGCCAATCTGTTTTTGCTCTCTCCGCTGGCCCTGGCCTTATTACCGAGCGCTTGGTGTTTGCTGCGCAGGAAAAAACCCGGCAAGTATTTCAACGGGCTGCTCTGGTTCATGGCAGCGAGCGCGGCCGTGGCCGGATTCCTGCAAATGCTCCCGTTCCTGGCCCAGCAGAATTTTGAATGGGTATTGATGTTGCTGCCCGTCCATCTGGCGCTCGCCAAATCCCTGGGCAACAAAGCGGATACCTTGCAGGATTGAGTCCGGTCAACCATCATTCGCCCATGAGCAATGTGATCCCGGAACAAGAAATCAGCGGCATGGTCCGCAACTGTGTCGCCTACTGCCGTAAAGGCACCAAGGTCGGCGACATTTCACTCGATGCCATCAGCGACGTTCTTGCCAGCGATGATAACGGCTTCGTCTGGCTGGGCCTCTATGAACCCGATGAAAGCCTGCTGCTGAAACTGCAGGAAGAGTTCAGCCTGCACCCGCTCGCGATCGAGGATGCCTCGAAAGCGCATCAGAGACCGAAGATCGAACTTTACGGCGACACGCTGTTCATCGTGATCCATACCGCACAGATGATCCGGGGCGCGATGGAGTTCGGCGAAACCCATATATTCATCGGGCCGCGCTTTCTGGTCACCGTGCGTCACGGCGCGTCGCTGTCCTATGCGAGTGCGCGTGCGCGTTGCGAACAAAATCCGACATTGATGGCATTGGGGCCGAGCTATGGTCTTTATGCAATTCTGGATTTCATCGTGGACAACTACTTCCCGATCGTCGAAGAATTCAAGCGCGAATTGAACGAACTGGAACAGGACATCTTCGCCGAGACCTACAAGAAAGAAACCATCCAGCATTTGTACGAACTGAAACGCGAACTCACCAATTACCGGATGGTGGTTTCGCCCACCCAGGACATCGTTAACCAGCTGATGCTCTATCACCCGCAATTGGTAAAAGAGGAAGTCCGGGTGTATTTACGAGACGTTTTCGACCACGTGATTCGCGTATCGGAAGGAACCGATACCATGCGCGAAATGCTGACTGCGGCGATGTCGGTCAATCTTGCCTTGGTCACAGTGGCACAGGGCGAAATCGTGAAGCGACTGGCCGGCTGGGCAGGATTACTGGCAGCACCGACACTCATCGCGAGTTGGTATGGCATGAACTTCACGCATATGCCCGAACTGGCCGGCAAATACAGTTACTGGGCACTGATCGGCGTCACCCTGACCTTGACCGGCGGTTTGTATGCTTATTTGAAAAAAGCGAAGTGGCTCTGAGGCAATGTTAAAATTAGTGCGATCTATCCCTTTGTAAATATAAAAAGTTAGCTATCTATGCTTTAGCAATTGACCTGGTTTTTTTAAACTGGAGTTCGAATTCATCATTATCAATAGATGCAGTATAAATCTCGAGATCAGGCAATTGAGATTCTATTCTGCGAGCAATCAGTTCTTCGATAAATTCCTTATCAGAAGAATTACATTTCGCACCAAATACAACTCCTTTTAAGACAGTCGGCTCAATCTTAATCCATTTTTTTGCCTGACTGGGCTGGACAACTCTCCATTCACTTTCATACAACCAGTCATATCCCTTACTCATCGCCGCTAATGCAATAGCATGATAATTGAAGGGTACTATTTTCTTATTGTCCCTTTCATATCTGACAGGCAGAGCACCAATCGCGTTTAATGAGTTTTGACTAAATACAAATGCAAGTCCTTTATGGGAACAGCCGTAATGTGCCCACATTAAGGGATTATGTATTTTGGCAGCCAATGAAAAAATACCTAATTCATCGAGGGATCTAGAAATAGATTCTATAAATCTCTCTGGCCTTAAACTACTTTGCATCTGAGGCAGCGAATCCAGCACCTCTGACGAATTCCCATTAGCTGTGATAATTATATGCGCCATCTCCTCAATTGTAGGAGGAGTAATCTTTACAACAGTGTCAAAAGGATCGTTAAACTCACTCCGAGATGACAATCTAATCCTGCTATGCAAAAGAAGTTCATGTGCTGACAGAGCGAAATACTTCGACTCACAGGAGACAAACTTGTAAAGAACGTCAGGTATTTCCGGCTCGCCATTTATGGCGAGCGTTTCACTAAGCCAATTCTGGAAAATATCGGGTTCTCCAGAATTCTGGGTCATGATTGGACTATTCCGCCGTATATTTCTTGAGCCATGCATTGACGGTGTCATGCCACAGCACGCTGTTATGCGGTTTCAGAATCCAGTGGTTTTCATCCGGGAAAGTCAGGAACTGGCTGTCGATACCGCGACGTTGCAAGGCGGTGAATGCGCCGATGCCCTGTTCGACCGGAATGCGGTAGTCGAGTTGGCCGTGAATCACGAGCATAGGCACTTTCCAGTCGGCTACATGGTTGACGGGATTGCTGACTTCGTAGGATTCCGGTTTTTCGTACACGGTACCCTTGTGTTCCCATTCGTCGAACCAGAGTTCTTCGGTCGAGTAACCCATGCTGCGGCTATCGAATACGCCGGAATGCGAGACCAGGCATTTCCATGGCGCCTGCCAGTTGCCGGCAATCCAGTTCACCATATAGCCGCCGTAACTGCCGCCCAAGGCGCATGCACGTTCGCCATTGAGGAATGAATACTTACCGAGTGCTGCAGCCCAGCCTTTCTGCAAATCTTCCAGTGGCTTGCCACCCCAGTCGCCGGAAATGCCATCGGTAAATGCCTGGCCGTAACCGGTAGAACCATGGAAATCGATCATGACGACGGCAAAACCCATGCCCGCATAGGTTTGTGCGTTCCAGCGATAATGGAAATTATTGCCGAAGCTGCCCTGCGGCCCGCCGTGAATCAGAAACGCGACCGGGTATTTTTTGTTCTTGTCGAAGTTCGCCGGCTTCACCACGTAACCGTAAACAGTTTCGTTATTCCAGCCCTTGAAATTGAATTGCTCGTAGCCACCCATCGCGATGTCTTTCAATTTGTCGGCATTGAAATTCGAGATCTGCTTGACCTTCGCACCTTCTGAACTGCCGACAAACAACTGTGCTGGCGAAGTCAAAGTGCTGCGGGCAAATACCAGGGTGTTACCGACGATATCAAATCCGGAAACGGTGCCGTTGCTGACCAGTTTGCGGGCTGCACCAGTCGCAGTATCGATGGCAAAGAGGCCATGATTACCGACATCATCGGTCACCGTGTAAAGCGATTTACCATCGGCACTCAACAACAGGCTGTCGGCACTTCGGTCCCAGGCGGCATTGATTTCATGCTTGTCGCCGCTTGCCAGATCCATTGCCATCACGCCGAAACGGTCGGCTTCGAAAGTGGCGCGTTTCATCGCACGGTAATACAGGGTCTTGCCGTCATGGCTGAATACCGGACCGGTATCCCAGGCAAGATTTTCCGGCGTCAGGTTTTTCGGTGTCGTGCTGCCGTCAGCGGCAACGGAATACAAATCGAAATTGGTCGACCATGGCTCGGTTTTCCCGGCGATACGAGCATTGAACACGATGGTTTTGCTGTCGGGCGAAAACGCATACTCGCTGGCATCGCCGAAAGGTTTCGATGGCACATCGCCATCAATGCCATTGGTAATTTTTTTCGGTTCCCCGCTTAATTTGCCGTCGCCCGAAAAACTGGCCGTGAACAATTGATTGCGGCGGCCATCGGCCCAGGTATCCCAGTGACGAATGAAAATCTTGTCGTACAAAACGCCGGTCACTTTGGCGGCAGCGGTGTCGTCCAGACGTTTTTTAGTACAGGCCAAATCATTGCAGTCATTGAAAACTTCCAGATTGAAAGCGACCGATTTTCCGTCCGGAGAAATCTTGTAGCTGCCGATGTCGAGCGGATAATTCGACAGTTGGGCAGCATCGCCGCCTGCAAGCGATTGCTTCCACAATTGCATCGAGCCTGATTTTGCACTCAGGAAATACACAATTGCGCCATCGCTGGAAAAGGTCGGACTGTTAACGCTGAAACCTTCTGCCGTTAGCCGCACCGGTGCCTGCTTTGAATTCAGCGATTGTTTCCACAGACCGGTCTTGGCCTTGTTCGCTTCGTAATCGACTTTTCTCAAACCATAGACAACCGTTTTGCCATCGGGTGAAAGCGTAGGTTCGGAAACCCGGTCGAAATTCACCATGTCGCGAACATCCATACCGCGAGCAGCAAAGGCTTGCGATGAAATCAACATGGGCAGCATCAGGGCAATAGGAGCAAAACGGCTATTCATAAAAGCACCGAGTATTAGGAAGCCCACAGTTTAGGCCCAGGCGGCCGATACGCCAAGCTTTGGCCTAGCCTTACCCTGCCGGGCTCAGGCTATACTCGGGTTTTTACGGTTACCGGAGTTGGTTTGTGAATACTGTGGCCCTGCCCTCGGACGATAATTTTCTCGGACACCCGAAAGGGGTGTTCGTCTGTTTTTTCACGGAAATGTGGGAGCGGTTTTCGTTCTACGGAATGAAGGCGCTGTTACTGCTTTATCTCATCCAGCATCACAAATTCGGCGACTCCGTCGGTCTCGACGTACTCGGTGCCTATGGCGGCTTGGTCTACTGCATTCCGGTCTTCGGCGGCATGCTGGCTGATCGTTATCTGGGTATGCGTAAAGCGGTGATCTTCGGCGGGTTGCTGCTGGTTTGCGGCCATATTGGCATGGCGGTTGAAGGCAATACAGCCACTTTGGTTAACGGAACCATGGTGCGTGATGAAGGCGCACTGCAGGTTTTCTATCTATCACTGTCATTGATCATCATGGGCGTGGGTTTTCTGAAACCCAATATTTCCACCATTGTCGGCAAGCTTTATGCACAAGACGATCCACGCCGTGATTCGGGCTTCTCGCTGTTCTACGCCGGCATCAATCTCGGGGCGCTGTTTGCGTCATTGGTTTGCGGTTACCTCGGCCAGACTTTCGGATGGAAATACGGTTTCGGTGCTGCCGGTATCGGTATGATTCTCGGCCTGCTGCAATTTCTCTGGGGTCAGAAATATCTCCACGGTCATGCTGAGCCACCACAGACTTTGCAGCGTTCAAAAGAATTTTCGATCTACGCTGGTGCGATTGCCGGATTGCTACCTTTGGCTGGCCTGATGTGGGCAGTCGCAAACGGTGCATTCAAATTACCCGGCGATATTTCGCTGGCACTGGGCCTGATGATTCTGGTGATGATCGGCGTACTGATCTGGTTCATGTGGTTCATCCT
>JAKQKT010000159.1 GCA_029560515.1 Pseudomonadota bacterium | reverse complement strand
TAGTGTAATGTCTCGGGCCTTTGGGGCCAATCAGGAATGCGTGGAGTTTGGTGGTTCAGGGGTGAATCCTATCTGAATTCGACCATGACGGCATATCCGATTAAGGCCTCAGTCAAGGTTTTGCGAACCTGTCCACAGAGCAATGACTGCTTTGGCCATGTCCATATTTTATCCTGTGCAATTCAAATGCAAGGCTCGACCGGAGAGTTTTAATTCCCGCACCCCTCCTTCGAGAGATCCATGCTGATAATCCTTATGTCATTGTTTTAAGTATGCTTTTACTTTTGCATGACTTTCATTTAGACGATTTTACCCAAACAGAACCTCTGTCAAACGCAAATTTCCTGACAGCGGGTACACAACATCACTATCTAGGAACCCTGTGTGCAATCAATGGGGTTTCCTATGTGCTTTCCGATAGAAACTGCTCGCTTCGGGCGAAGCATCGAAATGGCTGCTTCCAGCGGTGAAAGCAGCGATAGCAAAAACATGCCAATGCTCATCGCAGGAATGGGCCGGGGCGCGGTCGCAAAAATCTGCGGCAGTCAGCCGACATTCGTGTTCTGCCTGCGCGGCGAATTGCAGCTACACGGCAGCTCCCAGTCCTGTGTCATTGCCGAGGACCAGTTTTACGTCAATATCGATTCCGACATCCGCATCAGCAGCATTGGCGATGCGCAATGGCTTGCACTGTATTTTCCGGAAGGCGATTCGCCGTATCTGATCGGCGATGCCGCCAGGCGGCAATCTCCGTTGTTTACCAGTATCGAGGAATTCGACGGCAATACTCGCAGGATATGCACGGAGATTCTGGCTCGCCCCCATGCAGAAAAGTGTGCTGTCGCCAGTGCCGAGGCCTTGCTCGATATGGTGGCCAGCTACAGTGCCATATGCCTGCAACGCCAATGGAGCAGTCCGGGGCGGAACGAGAAAGCGCAACGCATGTCCTTGCAGCGATTATTGAAGGTGCGCACCAAAATCACCACGGATGCCGGCAGCATCACGACCATCCAGCAACTTGCCGCACAGGCCAATTATTCGGAATGGCATTTCATTCGCGTTTTTCATCGCGTCTTCGGCGAGACGCCGATGGAATATGCCAATCGCTTACGGCTGAAACGCGCGAAACACATGCTAGAAACAAGCCGGATGACTGTTTCGGAAATCGCAAGAGATTCCGGTTACGAAACATTTTCGGCATTCTGCCGTTCTTTCCGCCACCACTTCGGCATGACGGCAAGTTCTCTGCGAATGAAAGCCGCCGCCCACTGAAACGAAAGCGCAATTCATACACATAAGTCGCGCAAGCAGTGGAAATTGTTAATTGGGTTTAACCGATAACTTTACTTGGTCCGCCTCGACGCGGACCAAGTATTTATTAATGGAGAAAATTATGAAACCCAACCTGCTCGGATCCGCCATCGTTGCGGCCTTATGCAGCAGTGCCAGCCTTCAGGCGCTCGCCCAGGAACAAGACAAGGAAGAAACGAAAACTCTCGAACGCATCGAGGTCACCGGCACTCGCATCAGGCAAGTCAACAAGGAAACGGCACAGCCCGTACAAATCGTGACGCGTGCCGAAATCGAAAAAACCGGTTTGAACAATGTCTTCGACGTGCTCAACAACCTGACGGCCAGTGACGGTACCGGCTTGAGTACTGTCACCACGCAAACCAATGGCTCCAACGGCGACCAGCAAATTTCACTGCGGGGCTTCGGTGCCAATCGCACCTTGGTGCTGGTTGACGGTAAGCGCTGGATTACCGATATCGCTGGTGTCGTCGATGTGGGTTCGATACCGCTCGCCATCATCGAACGTATTGAAGTCCTGAAAGACGGTGCATCCGCGATTTACGGTTCCGACGCAATCGGCGGCGTGATCAATGTGGTCACTCGTAAAAATTATGACGGCGCACAAGCCGGTGTCTATTACGGCCAGACCAGCAAGGGTGACGGTGGCCAGAAAAGTGCCGATCTCACGATTGGCTCCGAAGGCGAACGCAGTTCGAGTATTTTCAGCATCAGCTACAAATCGCAGGACTCCATTTTTGCCGGTGATCGCGAACGTTCCGCCTATCCTTTCCTGGGTTGCGCGGATGTATTGACCGATCCGACCAATGCATCGGGTTTGGGCGCCTATTGCGGTTCCGCATCGGGAGCCTACGGTCGTTTTACCGTGCCGGGTCTCGGCGTGGTTGCCTTGAACCATGTCAGTACCAGTCCGCTTACCGGAGGTGATCCGCTGGCCGATGGCGTGATCACGGCTGCCGATTATCACGCGTTCAACAATCTTGACCGCTATAATTTTGCGCCGGTTAATTACCTGCAACAACCGAACGAAGTACTCAATGTCTTCACGACCGGCCGCTTTGATTTAACCGACAACATTTCACTCTACGGTCGCGTTTCGTACACCAAGCGTACTTCAACGCAACAACTCGCCCAGGTGCCTACGACCATTGCGAACAACGGTGCAAGTGGACCGCCCTGGATCATGAATGCCAGCGCCGCCGGCATATTCAATCCGTTCGGCCAGCAAATCAACACGATCAATTTCCGGAATGTCGCGATTGGCCCGCGCGTCAACCATTTCGATTTCGATATTTTCGGAGCACAGCTCGGAGCAGAGGGCAGCTTCGAACTCGGCGACCACACCCTGAACTGGGATGTGTATGGTCAATACAACGACGGCCAGTACGACCAGACCGGCGACAATTACGTCAACCTGTTCAACTTGCGAAATTCTATCGGCCCCTCCGGTTACGATGCCACTCCGGGTCGCGGTTTTTATTGCGGCACTTCATGGGCCACCAGAATCCAGGGCTGCATGCCATTCAATATTTTCGGCGGCCCGACGCTCGGCCTGGGCGCGAATTATGCCGGCCATGTAATCACGGAAGCCGATGTTGCCGCGATGAGAGACTATGTCGCTTACACGCTGGTACAAACTTCGGGAAACACATCGCGTCAATTCGGTGCCAATCTCACTGGTGACCTGTTCGAATTGCCCGGCGGCCCGCTGGGTTTTGCGATCGGCGTTGAACATCGCAGCGATGATTCGTTCAATCAACCCGACGCTCTCGTCTCCGAAGGCGGAAGCTCCACCAATTTTTCCTTGCCTACCAATGGCGGCACGAAAGTAACCGAATACTATGCGGAATTTCTGCTTCCCTTGCTGAAAGATGTTTTCCTGGCGAAAGAGCTGGAGCTCGATATAGCGGTCAGAAA
>JAKQKT010000154.1 GCA_029560515.1 Pseudomonadota bacterium | reverse complement strand
GGCCATGAAATCGTCTATGTGCCCTGCCATCGCAGCCATATGGATTATTTGCTGCTGAGTTATCTGCTTTACGCGCATGGCGTGGTACCACCGCATATTGCCGCCGGCGTGAACTTGAATCTGCCGATCATCGGTTCGGTGCTGAGACGCGGCGGCGCCTTCTTCATGCGCCGCAGTTTCAAGGCCAATGCTTTGTATTCTTCAGTGTTTACCGAGTATGTATCGCAATTGGTCAGCGAAGGTTTTTCGCTGGAATATTTTATCGAAGGCGGACGTTCCAGAACCGGACGATTGATGGCGCCGAAAGTCGGCATGATCGTGATGACTCTGCGCGGTTATCTGCGCGCGCCACGCAAACCGGTCGTATTCCAGCCGGTGTACATCGGCTACGAAAAACTGATCGAAGGCAAAAGCTATCTCGACGAATTGACCGGACGCCCGAAAGAAAAGGAAACCATCTGGGCCCTGATCCGCGCCGGTTTCGAAATCATGAAACAACGCTACGGCAAGGTAGCCGTCAGTTTTGGCGAACCGGTTTTTCTCGACCAGATTCTCGACAAGCATTCACCCGAATGGCGCAAGAACCTTCCCGGTGCCGATGAGAAACCCTCCTGGATAACCGATGTTGTCGAAGAAGCGGCGCAGTCTATCCAGGTCAACATCAATCGCGCGGCTGACGTGAATCCGGTCAACCTGCTGGCACTGGCATTGCTGTCCACGCCGAAACACGCAATGGCCGAAAGCGATCTGCTGGCACAGTTGGCGTTGTCGAAAAAAATCCTCGCGGCACTGCCGTATTCCGATCGCATCACCGTGACCGATCTGAGTCCGGAAGCGATCATGGCGTACGGCGAAAAAATCAATATCCTGATCCGCACCAAGCATCCGCTCGGCGATGTGTTGAGCATGGATGATGAAACCGCCGTGCTGCAAAGTTATTTCCGCAACAATATTTTGCACCTGTTTGCCGCGCCGGCCTGGATTGCCCTGTGCTTCCAGAATAATCGCCGCATGAGCCGCAATGGCCTGATGCGTCTGGGCAAGACGATTTATCCCTTCATGCAAGAAGAGCTGTTCCTGCCTTGGACCGAAGACGAATTCGCAGAACGCATTAATTCGACGATTGATTTGTTCATCGCCGAAGGCTTGCTGACGGCAATCGCCGATGACGAACACGGCTATGTGTCGCGCGGCCCAGGCCAGACCGATGAGGTTTACCGCTTGCGTGCGATTGCCCATAGCCTGCAGCAGGCGTTCGAACGTTATTTCATCGCGATCACGACCCTGGTCAAAAATGGTCCCCGCACGATTTCCACTTCGGAACTGGAAACGCTCTGCCAACTGACCGCGCAACGTTTGTCCCTGCTTTATGCACCGGCGGCACCGGAATTTTTCGATAAATCCCTGTTCCGCGGCTTTATCCAGAAAATGCGTGAACTGAAACTGATCTGGCTATGCCCCGATGCGAAACTCGATTTCGACGAACGTCTGAACAACTGGGAAAAAGACGCGAAAGTCGTATTGGGTCGCGAACTGCGCCATACGATCAGCAAGCTATCGCCGGAAATTGTCAGCAAAGTCACCGGAATGCCGCCGCGTAAATAACCGCTTCCGCAGGAGGGTCCTTTAGGCGCGACAGATCTGGCGGGATATATCGCGCCTAAAGGACGCTCCTACAAAAAACTCAGGCATCCAGATCCGGAATCAATTTGTTTTCCAGATACGCCATCATGTCTTTTATGCGCAATTTGCGTTTTTTCAGGCGTTTGATCGCCAGCTCGTCGGCCTGAATGCTGTGCGCCAGTTTGTCGATGGCTTCGTCCAGGTCACGGTGTTCTATCCGCAATTCAATCAATTGCGCGGTCAGCTGGGCGGTGTCGGGCGGCTGTGACATGGTGCCTCGATTGAAATGACCTGCATGCAGCTTACACGCCCTCGCCTCGGTGTAAAATACACCCCATGAATTTGACACTTCTCGACCCACCGGTCCGCCCGACTTCGGTAAATAAACAAAAGCTCGCCAAACGCCTGCGCCATCAGGTCGGGCAGGCGATTGCCGACTTCGGAATGATCGAAGACGGCGACAAGGTCATGGTCTGCCTGTCCGGAGGCAAGGATAGCTACACCATGCTGGACATCCTGTTGCAGCTGCAGAAAAAGGCCCCGGTAAAGTTCGAGCTGGTCGCGGTGAACCTGGACCAGAAACAGCCCGGTTTTCCGGAGCATGTGCTGCCGGAGTATCTGGCCAGCATCGGTGTGCCTTACAAGATTCTCGAACAGGACACCTACTCGGTGGTCAAGCGCGTGATTCCCGAAGGCAAGACCATGTGCTCACTTTGCTCGCGCATGCGTCGTGGTGCCTTGTACACGTACGCCGAGCAGGAAGGATTTACCAAGATTGCACTCGGGCATCATCGTGACGATCTTGTTTCCACTTTTTTCCTGAACCTCTTTTTCCACGCGAAAATTTCCTCGATGCCGCCGAAACTTTTAAGCGACGATGGCAAGCATGTGGTGATCCGCCCGCTGGCCATGTGCAGCGAAAAAGATATCGCCGATTATGCCGACTGGAAAGAGTATCCGATCATTCCCTGCTCGCTCTGCGGTTCGCAGGAAAACCTGCAACGCAAAGTCGTGAAACGCATGATGGCGGAATGGGAAACACAAACGCCGGGGCGCATCGATACGATTGCGAAAGCGCTTGGCGATATTCGTGCTTCACAAATGGCGGATCCCAATCTGTTCGATTTTCTTTCGCTGGGTAAGCGCGGTGATGCCGCATTGCCCGACAGTCATGCCTGGCTTGCTGGTGAAAATGCAGTCACGGAATAATTTTTAGATCGCGGCTTTCGTCGCTCCTATGCACATCTCATCGCGACTTCCGTCGCTCCTACTAAAGATAAACATAATGTTCTTTCGCAATCTGACGCTGTTTCGTTTCCCCACCACTGTCAACAAATCCCTGAAAGCCCTTGAAGAACGCCTGGCCGAAGTCATCCTGAAACCGGTCGGCCCGCTCGACATGATGTCGCGCGGTTTCGTATCACCGTTTGGCCGCGATGAAGCGGTGCTGTCGCACCAGGTCGGCGATTGTGTTTTATTCACGCTCGGCGGCGAAGACAAAATCCTGCCATCGTCGGTCGTGAATGATCTGGTCAACAAAAAAATCGCGGCCGTCGAAGAAAAACAGGGCCGCAAACTCGGTGGCAAGGCGCGCCGTGCATTGAAAGAAGATACCGTGCATGAATTGCTGCCACGCGCTTTCGTTCGCAGCACGCGCCTGAATGCCTATATCGATATGGAACACGGTTTTGTCGCGATCGATTCTTCTTCGCGCAAATCGGCCGAAAACCTGGTGTCGGAATTGCGTCATGCACTCGGTTCGTTTCCCGCGATTCCGCTGAATGCCGAAACCAGCCCGCGTACAGTGATGACCGGCTGGATCAGCGGCGAGAAATTGCCGAAAGGTCTGGAGCTCGGCGAAGAATGCGAACTGAAAGACGGCGACGAACGCGGTGCGATCGTGAAATGCCAGCGCCAGGAATTGCAAACCGACGAAATCAAGAAACATCTGGAATCGGGCAAGCAGGTCAGCCGTCTCGGTTTGGTACTCGATGCACATGTGAGTTTCGTGCTTGGCGAAGATCTGGTGATCCGCAAACTGAAGTTTCTCGATGGCGCTGTCGAGTCGCTGGAAAATACCGACCAGGAAGATCAATCCGCCGAACTCGATGCCCGTTTCGCATTGATGTCGGCCGAGATCAAACGCTTGTTCGAAGTGATGGAAAAGAATTTGAAGTTGAGCAAAGCCGAGGCTTGAAGATTACGAAATTATTCTGCGTCTTCCCGGCGAAAGCCGGGATCCAGAGGTTGGTCACGAAGCGGTTTCGCCAAGTTTCGTAGAATTATTATTCAGGCTGGTCCGTAACTTGATATCTCGAGCGGTCGAGCTCCTGGGTCCCGGCTTTCGCCGGGAAGACGGTTTTGCTTTTAGATGAAATTTTCCGGCTAAACTAGCCGCATGTTTTTTTTCCTGAAGCCCGACAAACCCGCCAGCACGATAGAGTTCTGGCCCGTGGTATTGACGTCGGGCGAAGTCATCGAAATCCGCTGCGTGCATGATGCGCGCGCGCGCCGGCTTCGACTGATCGTTACCGAAAAAGGCGTGCGCTTGACCGTACCAAAACGCTGTTCGGATCGATTGGCGAAACAGTTTCTTTCCGAGAATGCCGAGTGGCTGGAATCTCAATGGCATAAACGCCCGCATCTACAGCGCAACACAGATCTGCAACTGCATGGCGATGAGAGCGTTTTGTTGCGCGGCACGCCATTTCCGGTGCAATGGAGCGAAGCGAAATTCGCGCAGGCGAGTTTGCAGGACGACAGCATCATCATCGCGCTGCCGGCAAAAGCCGGTTTGCCACAGGCAAAACGCGCGCTGAAAGAATTTTATTTACAGGAAGCCCGCAAGGACATTGGCGCATGGATGCCGAAATATCTGCCGGCATTTCCGACCGCGCCGCTGGCCATCAAGGTACGGGCATTGTCGTCGCTATGGGGCTCGCTGAGTCCGGGCGATGGTCTGCTGCTGGATTTGTCTTTGGTGCTCGGCAAGGCATCGGCATTCGAGTATGTCTTGGTACACGAGCTTTGCCATCTGGTGCATCGCAATCATTCACGCAGTTTCTGGCGTGAAGTCGAAAAGCATTTTCCGGACTGGCGCGACGAACGGCGGTATCTGCACAGCGAGGGTCTAGGTCTGAAATCCGAACTGCAAAGAGTGATTAAATAATTCCAACGGGATACCACTAGCGAAGTTTGCGTGTCATGAAAACGCTGTACGGATCTTCGACATAATCGGCGAAAGGCCCACAGTACTCGAAACCGAAACCGGCATAGAGTTTGCGTGCCGGCGCAAATGCTTCCATCGATCCCGTTTCCAGACTAAGCCGTTCGTATGATCTACGGTTTGCTTGTTCCAGCACATGTTTCAACAGGCTTGCCGCGACACCTTTCCGCAAATGCTGGCGCGCTGTCCGCATGGATTTGATTTCGCCATGAATCGGATCAAGCTGTTTTATCGCGCAACAGCCAAGCAATTCGCCTTCATGCCATGCAGTCCAGAACGTGATCTCCGGTTTTCGCAAACGCTCCAGATCCAGGGCATGTACGCTCTCGGGCGGAGAATGCAGCGCCATGGAATCCAGATGTTCCTGCAGCAAGGCCGCAATCTCGGGGCCTCTCAAATCATCCTCGCGAATATCCATCTTCCCGCTACCCATCGTCCAAAAACATTGTCAATGATTCAACGATTACGCCCAAGCTCCAGAAAGAAACTGCCTTCGCCGTTTTCGCGCGCACCATAACCCAGCAGGAAACGCCCAAGCCAGGAGTCAAAACCAAAGTAGGCACTGGCATTCAATTCCTGCTGATGGGCCAAACCGTCATTCCATACATCCGCATATTCGATGGTACCGCCAATGATGGCCGGTCGATTCAGCAAACGCCCCAGCTCATAGGTATAGCCAACGAAACCCAGTGCGTAGTTAGCCACGAATAATTCATTCGGGCGATAGCCCGGCAATCGTGTTACGCCGCCGAGACGATAATAGTTCTGCAGCAATGGCGTACCCGAAGTCGTATCGTGATAACGCAGCCC
>JAKQKT010000143.1 GCA_029560515.1 Pseudomonadota bacterium | reverse complement strand
CAAGTGATGGCCAATATCATGTCTCCAAGCCTGTCGCACCTGCGTATAGCACGCGCACTTCGCAAGGAAATTGGTCACACGCGCGGCAACAACTGCCCGTATGTGAAATTCCTGGCGCTGAACTCTGGCTCCGAATCGGTTTCCCTCGCCGGTCGCATTGCCGACGTCAATACCAAACAGCACACTGACGCAGGTGGCCGCCATGCGGGCAAACGTGTCAAACGCATCGCCATGAAAGGCGCGTTCCATGGCCGTACCGAACTACCGATGCTGTATTCGGATTCTTCCCGCAAGGCCTACGCCGAAAATCTGGCCAGCTGGAAACATCATGAAAGTCAGCTCGTCACCATCGAGCCGTATTCCATAGAAGCACTAAAACAGGCATTCGCCGATGCCGAAACCAATGGCTGGTACTTCGAAGCCATGTTCCTGGAACCGGTCATGGGCGAAGGAGATCCCGGTCGCGCTGTTCCACCGGCTTTTTATGCCGCTGCCCGCGAACTCACCAAGGCTCATGGCACCTTGCTGTTGATCGATTCCATCCAGGCCGGCCTGCGTGCACATGGCGTGCTGTCGATTGTGGATTACCCGGGCTTTGAAGGCCTGGAAGCACCGGATATGGAAACTTATTCCAAGGCATTGAACGGCGGTCAGTATCCGCTTTCGATTCTCGCGGTCAACGAACGTGCTGCCGGCTTGTATCGAAAGGGTATTTACGGCAACACGATGACCGGTAATCCGCGTGCGATGGATATTGCTTCCACCGTCCTGACTGCATTGACTCCTGAAATCCGCGCCAATATCCGCAGCAAGGGCGTTGAAGTGCTGGAAAAACTGAGCAAGCTGAAAGATGAACTCGGCGGCCTGATCACCAAAGTGCAAGGCACCGGTTTATTGTTCAGCTGCGAACTCGACCCGAGCTTCAAATGTTTCGGCGTCAACTCGACCGAAGAATTCATGCGCGAACGCGGTATCGGCGTGATCCACGGCGGCGTGAACTCGCTGCGCTTCACCCCGCATTTCAACATCACTTCTTCCGAAATCGATCTCGTGATCGAGCACGTGCGTTTTGCTTTGTTGAATGGTCCGCGCAAGGCGTTGGATAAAGCCGAAGCAGCATAATCACCTCGTAGGACCGACGGAAGTCGGGACGCGTTTTGCGAAAAGCGTCCCGACTTCCGTCGGTCCTACAAGACAATAAAAAAGCCGGATTGCTCCGGCTTTTTTTGTAGGTTTGGAAAACACTATCAGGCAAATGGATCCTGCAAGATGATCGTCGCATCACGATCCGGACCAGTCGATACGATCGCCAGCGGGCAACCCGACAATTCTTCCAGCGCACGCAAATAGGCACGTGCCGCAGGCGGCAATTTTTCCCATTCGGTTATACCGGCGGTGGATTCATTCCAACCCGGGAATTCCAGATAGACCGGTTCGCACTGATCCCAGCCCTGCGCATCAAGCGGTGCGTATTCGCTTTGCTTACCGTGATATTTGTAGGCAATGCACATTTTCAGCGACGGCATGCCGTCGAGAATGTCGAGCTTGGTAATGCACAGGCCGGAAATACCGTTGATAGCGACAGCTCGTTTCAGCGCGACGATATCGATCCAACCACAACGACGAGGACGACCGGTGGTCGCTCCGAATTCCTGGCCGCGTTTGCGGATATCTTCGCCGGTTTCATCATGCAATTCGGTCGGGAACGGGCCGCCGCCGACGCGCGTCGCGTAGGCCTTGGCAATGCCGAGTACGTAATCGATCGAATCGGCACCGACGCCGGTACCGGCGAGTGCGCCGCCGACGGTGGTGTTTGACGAGGTGACATAGGGATAGGTGCCGTGGTCAATGTCGAGCAGCGAGCCTTGAGCGCCTTCGAACATCACTTTCTTGCCTTGCTTGCGGAGGTCATGCAACAGGCCGGCGATATCGGTTTTCATTGGTTCGACATATTCGCCGAAGGCCAATGCTTCGTCGTAGGTTTGCTGGAAATCGACTGCTTCGACGCCAAGATATTTGGTCAGCACGAAGTTGTGATAATCGAGCGCCGCATGCAATTTCTCGGCGAGTTCCACCGGATATTTCAAATCGGCAACGCGAATGCCGCGACGTGCGACTTTGTCTTCATAGGCTGGTCCGATACCACGACCGGTGGTACCGATGGCCTTCCCGCCAGCCGCTTTTTCGCGAGCCTGGTCGAGTGCAATGTGGTAAGGCATGATCAAGGGCGTAGCCGGGCTGATTTTCAATCGCGAACGCACGTCGACGCCGGTGGCTTCGAGTTCGGCGATTTCTTTTTTCAGTGCGGCCGGCGACAGCACGACGCCGTTGCCGATCAGGCAAAGCGTGTCGGCACGCAGGATGCCGGAGGGAATCAGATGGAGAACGGTCTTCTTGCCGCCGATCACCAAGGTATGGCCGGCATTGTGGCCACCTTGAAAGCGCACGACGGCGCCAATTTTCTCGGTGAGCAAATCGACGATCTTGCCTTTGCCTTCATCGCCCCATTGAGCGCCCAATACCACGACTGACTGACCCATAACTACTCCAAAACTGATGTGCAGACACAGAAAAAGCCGGTGGATGGCCCCCGGCTTTGTGAAATTATCCTTTAATTTGTCGGCTTTTGCAGGTTTTATTTCGCTCCAATCAGCCGCCGCGAACGAAATACAGCGCTATCAGGCCCGCTATCAGCATAAATCCGCCGATAGCACTAAGCTGGCGTTCCGGCTGGGGCAATAATTGCGCAACCATCCGCTTCCAGGCTTTTGGGGCCGCAAACAAAAGCAACCCTTCCATGATCAGCACCAGGGCCAGTGCGGCCAAAAAGTCAGCCCATTGCATCTTTACTTGCGCTGATTACCGAAGTACTTCAGGAACTCGGAATCAGGGTCGAGAACCATCACGGTTTTACCGTCCGACATGGTGGCCCGATAAGCCTCCATACTGCGATAAAAGCCATAGAACTCGGCGTCCTGATTATAGGCAGCTGCCGAAATAGCGGCAGCTTCGGCATCGCCCTCGCCTCGCAGGGTCTGGGCTTCGCGTTCCGCATTGGCAAGGATGACCTGGCTATCGCGGTCCGCCTCGGCGCGGATCGCATTCGCGCCCTGAGCACCTTCTGCACGCAAGCGCGACGCTACTTGAGTACGCTCGGCCCGCATGCGGTTAAAGACGGATTTCAAAATATCGCCTTCCTGAGGAAGATTGATTCGTTTGATCCGGACATCTAGTACTTCAACGCCAAGCGTACTGGCACCGACATTGATGTCTTTCAGCAAACGGCCGGTCAAATTGGAACGACCACTCGAAACCACCTGCGACAAAGTCAGCTGGTTGATTTCGTTGTTCAGTGCGCTTTTCACAATTGGCAACAGTCGCTGCTTGGCGGCATCTTCATCGCCACCGCTTGATGCCCGGTAGAAGGTGGTCACGTTCTTGATTTGCCATTTCACGAAGAAATCGATCTCGACGTCTTTTTTCTCGGCGGTCAAATAGCGCTGCGGCTTGTCTTCCATGTTCAGGATGCGACGATCGAATTTCCGCACTTCTTCGACCAAAGGCCATTTGAAATGCAGACCGGGTTTCATGTCACTGCGAACCACCTTGCCCAGGTTCAGGACGATGGCGGTTTCATTTTCCTTGACGATATAGGCACTGCTGAAGATACCCAAGATCACCAGTGCAACGAAAATCAATACGTTAGTTAGATTGCGCATTATCGGCTTCCTTCCCTGCCTTCGCGGCGTGGCGAAGACTCCACTTTGTTATCGGCATCGTTACCGATGACCGCCTGCACTGCGGGCATCCGGGTAACGGCATTTTCCGGACTCGGCATGCCGGTTCCATTCAACGGCAGATAGAAAACATTATTGTCGCGACCGGAAACCACTTTCTGGTTTTTCGAAAGCACGTCCTGCATGGTTTCAAGATACAGGCGTTTGCGTGTCACTTCTGGCGCCTTGCGATATTGCTCGACCAGCAAGCTGAAGCGTTTGGCGTCACCTTGTGCTTTTGCGACAACCGATGCCTTGTAACCTTCGGATTCCGCCTTGACCCGTGCCGCTACACCCTTGGCCTCCGGCACCGTCTTGCTGGCATAAGCCTTGGCTTCACTTTCCAGCTGGTTCTTGTTTTCGCGCGCGCTGATCGCGTCATCGAAAGCCTGCTTCACTTCTTCCGGTGGACGCGCATTGGGCAGGGTGAATTGCGACACGGTCAGTCCGGTCTTGTACAAATTCAGGGTTTCCTGCAAATGCTTCTGAGCTTCGATGGCCAGCTGGCTGCGTTCAAACAACACTTTGTCCATCGTATTGTTGCCAACGACTTCACGTACTGCGCTCTCGGCCGAATGACGCAGGGTTTCGACGCCTTGCTGGTTATTGGCGTCAACGCTGTCACGAAAACCGAAGAGATAGAGTCTGGGATTACTGATCTGGTACTGGACGTTGAATTCGATTTCGACGATGTTTTCGTCCTTGGTCAAAACGCTGACGGAATCTTTGAGTTCCTCGACCTTGGTGGCATCAACCACATAGGCGGTTTCAATCGGCCAGGGAAGTTTCCAGTTTGCACCGGGCTGCATTACGCGATCGAAAGCACCGAAACGCAGTACAACGCCGCGCTGGCGTTCGTCGATCAGCTTGAAACAATTGAACAAGACCAGCACGACAAGCAGGCCGATGATAATTGGCAAGGGTCCCGAACCCGACGAACCACCACGACCATTGAAACCATCCTTGATGCGGTTCAAGAGGTCTTCCACTGGATTGCCAGTGTTCTTGGGGCTACCGCTGCCTTTACCGGGCGTATTCCAGGCCATGCCTACTCCGTTCGCTGCGGTTCTTGACCGCTTTTCATGTGATTAAGGATTGTAATTGGGGTCAACAAGGCCAACAAGCAAGGCCTCTTGCAAAAAATGTCCGCCCGGCTCGACCGCCATGCGTTCTGCCTGCGCCAGTGGCATATCGATTTCAAGATGCCAGCCATGTTCGTCGCTTTGTTCGCCGACAATGGCACCCGCTGCGTATAGACGGGAATAGAGGCGACCTTGATCCGGCGGCAATTGCAGGCTGGTCTGGTAGCGTTGTTGCGAAAAACGCGTACCCAGTGCTTGCCGCAACAATTCAATACCGTCGCCCGTTTTCGCGGATAACCAGAATCGCTCATGCCCCTGTCCGGGCACATCATGACGGGCCGAGGTATCCTCCAGCCGGTCAATCTTGTTGAAAACGAGTAATTGCGGAATATCGCCTGCGCCAATCTCGGCTAACACGGCATCGACTTGTTCTATCCGCTCATCACGCAATGGGTCGGCAGCGTCCACCACATGCAACAGAAGATCCGCATCGCGCGCTTCCGATAATGTAGAACGGAAGGCGGCAATCAGGTCATGCGGCAAGTCGCGGACAAATCCGACGGTGTCCGACAGCACCAGACTCGAGCCACCGGCAATATCCAGACGTCGTACGGTCGGGTCCAGCGTGGCAAATAATTTATCGGCGACGTAAACCCCGGAACCCGACAAGGTATTGAACAAGGTCGATTTCCCGGCATTGGTATAACCCACCAGTGCCACGCGGGGAATAGCGTTGCGCAAGCGTGCACGACGCATCTGTGTGCGTTGCACTTCGACTTTTTCCAGGCGTGACTGCAACATTTCAACGCGCTTTTGCAGCAGGCGACGGTCGGTTTCCAATTGAGTTTCACCGGGACCGCGCAAACCGATCGAACCACCGCGCTGGCGTTCAAGATGGGTCCAGCCGCGAATCAGGCGTGTCGCCATGTGTTTCAACTGCGCCAGTTCGACTTGCAACTTGCCTTCATGCGAGGCAGCACGTTGCGCGAAAATATCCAGAATCAAACCGCTTCGATCCACCACACGGCGACCAAGATCTTTTTCGAGATTGCGTTCTTGCCCGGGAGTCAGCGCGTGATTCACGAGCACCAGATCGGCACCCGTTGCTTCGCAGGCGTCTTTGACTTCGATCAGTTTGCCGCTGCCGATGTAATGCGAAGGACTCGCGCGTTCGACACGCGCATTGATCGTTCCCACGACGGTTGCACCTGCAGAGCGGGCAAGCTCGATGAATTCTTCCAGTAAGGTCGGGTCTTGCATGCCCGGACGATACGGTTGAATCAGCAATGCGTTTTCACCCTTCCGGGTACGTTCAAACATGAGTGCCGCCAGGCATGGAATTAGCTTGCAATGGAATCCTGCGGCTCTTCATCGAGCACTTCTCCACCGCTTGGACCGATGCGCACGTTACGTGCCGGCACCACTGTGGAAATCGCATGCTTGTAAACCATTTGGCTGACGGTATTGCGCAACAACACGACGAATTGGTCGAAGCTTTCAATCGTGCCTTGCAACTTGATGCCGTTTACCAGATAGATGGCCACCGGCACGCGTTCGCGGCGTAAAGCGTTCAGGAACGGGTCTTGGAGGGATTGTGACTTTGTCATGGAGGACTCCTTTTTTATTGTTATCACGCACTATGCGCGGCTTGCGACCAACGGTCCTGGATCGCGATTTTAAAGTTTAACCGCTAAACCCGTAATCAGCGAGTGATGAAAAGCGACAGTGCGCTTTCCAATTCCATGCTTTCTATCTGGGGGTCGAACCAGCGCAAATCAAGCTCTCCACGGAACCAGGTGAGCTGACGCTTCGCCAATTGCCTTGTCGCGGCGATGGCTTCCTCACGAAACTGTTCCGCCGTGGTGTCTCCCGCCAAATGGCGCCAGGCCTGCCGGTAACCAACCGCACGCATCGATGGCAAGTCGGTGTGCAAGGATGGATTGGCCATCAGACTTTGCATTTCCGCAAGAAACCCCTGCTCCAACATCCGGTCAAACCGGCGCGCGATCCGCTCATGCAATACGGCCCGGTCTTTTGGTGCGATACAAACGCGCAAGACCCGGAACGGAAATTTACTACGCTCATTGGCCTGCTGCCATTCGGTAATCGGCTTGCCTGTTTGCCGGAAGACCTCCAGTGCACGGGTAATGCGCTGCACGTCATTGGCTTTGATTCGAACGCCTGCAGCCGCATCAATCTGCTTCAATTTTTCATGCATTGCGGGCCAGCCTATGGCATCTGCCTCAGTCTGGATTTCCGCGCGAATTTCTTCGTCCGCGGCTGGCATATCGGACAAGCCATCCAGCAGCGCCCGAAAATACAAACCGGTGCCCCCGACCAGCAGGGGAATTTTGTTTTGTCCGCTCAGCTGCGTCATCAAGGGCAAGGCGTCCTTGGCGAAATCGGCGGCGCTGTAGGTTTGCCAGGGCTCGCGAATATCAATCAGGTGATGAGGAATACCGCTTTGTTCATCAACACCCGGTTTGGCAGAACCGATATCCATGCCACGGTACACCAGCGCGGAATCCACGCTGATAATTTCGGTATGCAGACGCTTTGCCCATTCAATCGCCAAAGCCGTTTTGCCGGAGGCAGTCGGCCCCATCAAGGCAATGGCGAGTGGCCGTTTATCTGCCGCCATCAATAGCCCGGTTCAAGTTCTTTCCGGACTGCATCGAATTGTTCCTGCATGGCTGCGGATGGCGGCGCACCGAATTTGCTGACCAGATAAATCGCAGCACTCGCAAAAATGAATCCAGGCACCAGTTCATACAGGCCTAACCATGCGAATTGCTTCCAGACGATAACGGTCAACGCGCCGACGATCATGCCGGCCAGCGCTCCGTTGCGAGTCATGGCTTTCCAGCCCAGCGAGAACAATACGACAGGACCAAACGCGGCACCGAAGCCTGCCCAGGCGTAACTCACCAAACCCAGGACTTTGCTGTCAGGATTTTCGGCAAGCACGATCGCGATGATCGAGATGAGCAATACCGTTACCCGACCCACCCATACCAATTCTTTCTGGCTGGCATTCTTGCGAATCATGCCCTTGTAGAAATCATCGGTCAGCGCACTCGAACACACCAGCAGCTGGCAGGACAGAGTACTCATGATCGCCGCTAGAATTGCCGACAATAAAACGCCGGCGACCCAGGGATTGAAAAGCAAGGTGGACAACTCGATGAATACCCGCTCGTTATTTTTCGTCACCGGACCCGCCTGATCCGGGTGCTGTGCAAAATAGGCAATCCCGAAGAAACCCACTGCCATCGCACCGAACAGGCATAGAATCATCCAGGTCATGCTGATTCTTCTTGCGGCTGGTATGGCCTTCACGGATTCGGCCGCCATGAAGCGCGCCAGAATATGCGGCTGTCCGAAATAGCCCAGACCCCATGCGGCAGTGGAAATAATGGCAACCCAGGTTTGCCAGTGGTCGATACCACCCTTGAAAAACTCCAGATTGGCCGGATTGGCCTGCGTGATCAGGGCCATGCTGGAATCCACGCCACCGACCGCGAGAATGATCATGATCGGCGCAAGGATAAGCGCGAAGATCATCAAGGTTGCCTGCACCGTATCGGTCCAGCTGACGGCAAGAAATCCGCCGATCATCGTATACGCAATCGTCGCACCGGCACCGACCCACAGGGCCTGCGAATAAGGCACATGGAATACCGATTCAAACAATCGTGCGCCGGCCACGATGCCGGAAGCGGAATAGATGGCGAAAAAAACCAGGATGATCACGGCGGAGAAAATTCGCAGCAGCCGGGAGTTATCTTCAAATCGATGGCTGAAATAATCCGGCAGCGTCAGGGCGTTTTGGGTATGTTCGGTATAGACACGCAGAGGGCCAGCGACGAATTTCCAGTTGCAGTAGGCACCGATAATCAATCCGATCGCAATCCAGGACTCGGAAGCGCCGCTTAGATACAAGGCGCCCGGCAAACCCAGCAGCAGCCATCCGCTCATGTCGGAAGCACCGGCCGACATCGCGGTCACGAAACTGCCCAGGTCGCGCCCGCCAAGAATGTAGTCATCGAGTGTCTTGATGGAACGCCATGCGGCAAAGCCAATGCCGATCATCAGCAAAATATAAATCGCGAACGTGATATGCAACGGAGACCAATTCATAAGCTTGCACTCGATGATTATTCAGGTGTAGTTTGGCGATTCTAACATCACGGTCAAAGCCAATGAGCAGACTGAAGGCACTCGGATTCCTCTTCGTTTTCCTGGTCCCTGCCACCTTGCCGACGGCAGTCTGGCTTGGCGCACAGACCGGCTGGATCAATCTGGCAGCCTGGTATCCGCTGTTCTTTTTATTCGTGATGCTGCCCTTGACCGACTATATTCTGGGCCATGATCCGGTCAATATCGCCCAGACAGACGAACGCAAGATCAGCCAGCAAGTCTGGTTCAAGGCACTCACACTGCTTGCCTTGCCCGTTCAATGTGCCGTGCTGGTCTGGTCGGCTTTCTGGTTTGCGAACCACGAATTGAGTCCGATTGGCGTTGTCGGCTGGCTATTTTCACAAGGCATTGTCGGCGGCATTCTAGCCATCAATACCGCTCATGAATTGATCCACAAAGACGAAAGACTGGAAAAGGCATTCGGTGGCATTCTGCTCACGACGGTCGGTTATTACGGTTTCAAGATCGAGCATTTACGCGGACATCATGTGCACGTATCCACGCCGGAAGACGCCTCCAGCGCCCGCTTTGGCCAGAGTGTCTGGGCCTTCATGCCGGAAGCGCTTTATCGCAACACAAAAAACGCCTGGAAGCTGGAAGCCGAACGTCTGCAAAAACTCGGCATCCCCGTCCTGCATTGGCGTAATGAAATGCTGGGCTGGACTTTGTTGTGGCTTGCTTTCTGCGCAGCGTTTTATTTGATGCTCGGCTGGATCGGCCTTGGATTTTTTATCGCACAAGGTTTCTTCGCTGCCTGCTCGCTGGAAATCATCAATTACATCGAACACTACGGCCTTGAACGGAAGAAACTGGCCGATGGCCGCTACGAGCGCACGACGCATTTGCATTCATGGAATTCGGATTACGCGCTGTCGAACTTATTATTGTTCCAGTTGCAGCGACATTCCGATCATCATGCATTTCCAAAACGCCGCTATGCCATCTTGCGGCATCATGAAGATTCACCGCAATTGCCTGGCGGTTATGCCGCGATGTTCGTGCTTGCCTTGTGCACGCCGCTTTGGCATCGGGTGATGGATCCGAGGGTGCGGAAGTTCAAAGAACAATTGGCTTAATCAATCCTCTTCCGGCCAGACAATTCCGGTCGGCTTATTGGATTTCAAAACCGGTTTGCCCTGCCTTGAAACGGCATTCCATACTTTCAATGCATCGACGGTTGCGGCCACATCATGCACGCGAATTATTTTTGCGCCATTCTGTGCCGCGATTAGCGCAGCTGCGACCGAACCATAAACTCGATCATTCACATCGCGTCCAGTCAGATTGCCAATCATCGATTTTCTCGACAAGCCTGCCAACACGGGCACGCCCATTTCAACGAAGCGCCGCAACTGGGCAAGCAATGCCAGATTGTGTTCGAGCGATTTTCCGAACCCGAAGCCCGGATCAATCACGATATTCTTTTTCGAAATACCTGCCATCTCGCAGGCAAAGATCCGTTGCGTCAAAAAGCTGTGAACCTCGGCAACAGCATCGTCATACTGTGGTGCTGCCTGCATCGAGCCGGGCTCTCCCTGCATATGCATGAGGATCACCGGTACTTTCAATTCGGCAGCGACATCGAGTGCGTCATCGCGGCGCAATGCAAACACGTCATTGATGATACTGGCGCCGGCATTGACGGCCGCACGCATCACGCCGGGCTTTGAAGTATCAATCGCAATCGGGATAGTGATTTTTTTTGCCAGTGCTTCAATAACGGGAATCACACGCTGCAATTCTTCCGCTTCGCTGATTTCCTTTGCACCGGGACGTGTCGATTCGCCGCCGATATCCAGCACGTCTGCGCCTTCGCTAACCAGTCGCAAAGCATGGGCAATTGCAGCCTCAGTCGAATCGTGCTGACCACCGTCCGAAAACGAATCCGGAGTGACATTCACGATCCCCATCACGCGGGCGATGTCGAGACTCAGAATTTTTCCGGCGCAATTGAGTTGGGGTGTCGTATCAAACATTTTTTACCTTGGGGAGAAAATGTAAATCGTAGGAGCGTCCTTTAGGCGCGAAAACCCCGCCACATCTGTCGCGCCTAAAGGACGCTCCTACATTCGGAAACAAAAAAGGCCAGAACGCATTCTGGCCTTTTCAAGATTCAGCGACAAGCTTGTCAGGTTTGCGGAGCGGCTCCGCCGAATGTACCGGCAACCGGGCCGATGCCACTGTCTTTCGATGTCTTGCCCGACTTCGCCCAATCCAGCGGCGGACCCGGAACGCGACCTTCCATGATGGCATCGATCTGGCTGACATCGATGGTTTCATAGGTCAGCAAGGCTTCGGCCATGGCATGCAGCTTGTCCACATTTTCAGTGAGGATTTGCTTGGTGCGATCGTAGGCTTTATCGAGAATGCTGCGGACAACATCGTCGATTTTCTTCGCGGTATCGTCGGACACGTTTTTGGTTTGCGATACCGAACGGCCCAGAAATACTTCGCCTTCTTCTTCGGCATAGGCAATCGGGCCAAGCTCTTCCGACAAGCCCCATTTGGTGACCATGTTGCGGGCCATTTTGGTGGCGCGTTCGATATCGTTCGAAGCACCGGTGGTGACCTTGTCGGAACCAAAAATCAATTCTTCGGCAACGCGGCCACCATAGAGCGTGCAAAGACGGCTATGAATTTCTTCGCGATTCATGCTGTATTTGTCGCCTTCCGGCAAATACATGGTGACACCCAACGCACGACCACGAGGGATGATGGTGACTTTATAAACGGGATCATGCGCAGGCACCACGCGACCGACGATGGCATGACCCGCTTCGTGATAAGCCGTATTGCGTTTTTCTTCTTCGCTCATGGCCATCGAGCGGCGTTCGGCACCCATCATGATCTTGTCACGTGCCTTGTCGAAATGTTCCATGCGCACGTCTTTCGCATTTTCGCGTGCTGCGAACAAAGCCGCCTCATTCACCAGATTCGCAAGATCGGCACCACTGAAACCGGGTGTACCGCGGGCAATCGTCATCGGCTCGACGTCGATATCCAGCGGGACTTTGCGCATGTGCACTTTCAGGATTTGTTCGCGGCCACGTACGTCCGGCAAGCCGACAACGACCTGGCGATCGAAACGGCCCGGGCGCAGGAGCGCAGGATCAAGCACGTCGGGGCGATTGGTCGCAGCGATCACGATCACGCCTTCGCCACCTTCGAAACCGTCCATCTCGACCAGCAAGGCATTCAAGGTTTGTTCGCGTTCGTCATGACCGCCACCCAGACCTGCACCGCGATGACGACCGACAGCATCGATTTCATCGATGAAGATGATGCAAGGTGCGTGTTTCTTGGCCTGGTCGAACATGTCGCGCACGCGGCTCGCACCAACGCCGACAAACATTTCGACAAAATCGGAACCTGAAATCGTGAAGAACGGCACTTTGGCTTCGCCGGCGATGGCACGTGCCAGCAAGGTTTTACCGGTACCAGGACTGCCGACCATCAAGACACCACGCGGAATACGACCGCCGAGTTTTTGGAAGCGTCCGGGATCGCGCAGGAATTCCACCAGCTCGCCCACTTCTTCCTTGGCTTCGTCGCAACCGGCAACGTCTTCGAAGGTCACCTTGACCTGGTCTTCGCCCTGCATTTTTGCACGCGAACGACCGAAGCTCATTGCACCGCCTTTACCGCCGCCCTGCATTTGGCGCATAAAGTAAATGAAGATGCCGACAAACAGGATGATGGGCAGGAAATTAATGACCGCCGACCAGAACAGCGATGGGCCGCCCGAAGGTTTTTGCTGGATGATTTCGACCCGGTTCTTGACCAGGTCGTTCACCAATTCGCGGTCATAGGGACCGGTGGTCGACATCACGGATCCGTCATTGCGGGTGTATTTGAGAATCGTCGCCGCACCGGTGCTTTCGCCGGAGAATTCGACGCTTTTGACATTCTTGTCGTAGACATCATCGATGAATTTTGAATACTCGACTTCGCTCGAGGATGTGCCAACGCCCATCTTGCCGGAGAAGCTCTGGTAGACGGTCATCATGACCAGACCGATAACCAGTGCGAGTAATAAATTTTTCACGAGATCATTCATTCTTTTTTCCCTTAACGTTTGCCGGTGGCCAACGCGTAAACTTCATTAGATCGACGGCGCGATGCCGCCGGTTTGCGGGTAATCACTTTCGTATAACGGGTCTTCAGATCTTTCATGTAGGCGTCGAAACCTTCACCCATGAACAACTTGATCAAAAAATTTCCGCCTTTCTTCAAGTGCTTGTCCGCGAATTCCACTGCCAGTTCCGATAAATACATTGCCCGGGCCTGATCAACGGAGTCCACTCCACTCATATTGGGGGCCATATCCGAAAGCACAAGGTCCACGCTGGCCCCGTCTATCAGGGCCTCCAGCCTAGAGACTGCCTCATCTTCTCTGAAATCGCCGTGAATGAAATCCACCCCGGCAATCCCCGGCATATCGAGGATATCCATCGCGATCACACGTCCTTTCGAGCCCAGATCTCGCCGAACCACCTGCGACCAGCCCCCCGGTGCAGCGCCTAGATCAACCACGACCATGCCCGGCCTGAGCAATTTGTCGCGCTCGATCAGCTCTTCAAGCTTGTAGGCCGCCCTCGAACGCATGCCTTCGGCCTGCGCCTTCTTCACGAAGGGATCGGCAAAATGTTCTTTAAGCCACTGCTGGCTGCTTTTACTACGGGCCATGGTGCATCCGGGGAATGACAATACGAAAACCTTCTCTACGCCGCCATGATAACCTGTACACCCTTGAAAACCCGTCAGATGTTTATGTCAAATCTTCTTACAAACCCCCAAAAACGCTATTTGAAAGGCTTGGCCCACGATTTGCGCCCCACCATTCTGGTCGGAGCCAAAGGGGTGACACCTTCACTTCTGGCGGAATTGGACGCCGTTTTGGAACAGCACGAGCTCATCAAGGTAAAAGTGGCCGCCGAAGACCGCGAAACACGCGATGCATGGATCGCCGCCATGGTCGAAGGCAGCCAGGCAGGTCTGGTCACCCGCATCGGTAACACTGCCGTCATGTTTCGCCGCAGCAAGAACAAACCTTTCGTGATCCTGCCCAAAGCTTGAGTCATGCAGTTAACGCTGGAAAATCCGGATTTCCGTTATTTACTCCGCGGCGTCAGCGCTGGCGGAGTCTTGGTCAACGACCAGACGCTGAATCGCAGTTTCATCCTCACTCCACACGAGCTGCTTGAAAACTGGCGCCCAACGTCGAGCCAGGACTTGCTTGCGGACGATATGCAGGCCTTGCTTGCGTTGAACCCCGTGCTGGTGATTCTGGGCACCGGAACCCGCCAACAATTCCCGTCTGCCGCCGTCATGGCGAGTTGTCTTACCCGCGGCATTGGCATTGAAGTGATGGACAACGCCGCTGCAGCCCGCACTTTCAATGTCCTGGCGACCGAAGGCCGTAAAGTCGTTGCCGGTTTTATCGTCTGATGCGCGAACAACGCACTCGCGTTGATTTCAAAATTTTACTATCGTTATTTTTTCTTGCGCTTTTTTTGTCCGGATGCGTTTTCTTCAGGAAACCCACCGATGCAGAACGCTATGCCATTTGGTCAAAAAAACACGGCAATGAGGTTCTCGCCTATCAGCAATTTCTGGATGAAAAAGCCGTGGGCGATATCATCCCGTTATCGCAATTGCTGAAATCTGCCCGCGACTGGAAAAAATGCAAAGCAGAGCCTTACACGATGCCGCCAGAAGAACTTTGGCCCAATATCGTACCGACCTTGCTGGTCGTCAAAAAATTCAAGACGGAAGGCGTGTTTATCAATCCAGTCGCCGCCTCGGTGTATCGCGACCCGACACTGAATGCCTGTGCGGGTGGTAGTCCCGGCAGTAAACACATGCAGTTAAATGCAATCGATTTCGATATTGATGCAACTCCTGAATCGCTCGAAACCCTTTGCAATGCCTGGCGAACACAGGGCGCCGAATTAAAGCTCGGGCTCGGGTTTTACACGCCCACCAAAATTCACCTGGACACGCTTGGATACCGCAGTTGGGGCACGGATTTCACCCATAAAACCTCACTTTGCCTGCAAACCGAACCACGGGTTGAATCAAAGACATCGCATTGATGCGATCTATGTTCGCTACCGAACATAAGGTAACAAGGGTAGCTGACATGCCTATACTGTCGGATTGTTTTACGAAGGTTCAACCAACATGGCATTGGCCAATTCCCCAAAGTTCAACCACCTGCTTGCGGCTTTGCCTCCTGAAGTCCAGGAGCGCATTTTCCCGCATCTTGAATTGGTGAAATTGCCGCTGCGCAAAGTCCTCTATGAATCTGGCGATCCAATGGGACACGTGTATTTTCCTGCAGATGCCATTATCTCGATGCAATATGTAATGGAGGACGGTGCGTCGGCTGCGATCTCGGTAGTGGGCAACGACGGCTTGATGGGCGTTTCGCTCTTCATGGGCGGTGAAAGCACGCCTAGCCGTGCCATCGTCCAAAGCGCCGGCAATGCCTACCGTTTGCTCGGACAAAAACTGAAAACCGAATTCAATCGTCATGGCGATTTGCTGCAATTGATGTTGCGTTACACCCAGGCGCTGATTACCCAGATGGCACAGACTGCCGTCTGCAATCGGCACCATACGATTGACCAGCAATTATGTCGCTGGCTGTTGCTATCTCTGGACCGCTTGCCAAGCAATCGCTTGACCATGACGCAGGAATTCATCGCCAGCATGCTCGGCGTGCGCCGCGAGGGCGTTACCCAGGCAGCTGGGCGGCTGCAAAAACTGGGAATTATCGATTACAAACGCGGTCTTATAACGGTTATCAACCGGCTTAAACTCGAGCAGATGAGCTGCGAATGTTATTCCGTGGTGGTTGAGGAAACCGAGCGGTTGCTTCATTACCTGCCGCCAAGAATCGTGCTGCCGCCAGATACTGCAAAACATTAATCCTGCCGAACCCTCCCCTCCTGCGGGCCTGCCATGAAACTGACATATTGAGCGCAGGGGCCCCTGCTTGCTGCGCCATGGCTTGCAGCAAAGTTGGCAGCAAGCAGGCGCCCCTAGTGTTCGGCCATATTGGCAAGTCACATTCCTGTCACAAAAATGATATCTACTTGCACTTACCCCCGACCTTTGTCACGGTATAACAGTGCTTAAACGAATTCTGATTGTGGACGATGAACCCGCCATTCGCGACATGGTGGCCTTTGCGTTGCGCAAGGATAACTACGAACCCGTGCATGCCGGGGATGCCCGCGAAGCCCAGGAAGCCATAGCCCAGAAAGTCCCGGACCTGATCCTGCTGGACTGGATGCTGCCCGGCATCAGTGGCTTGGAATTGGCACGGCGTTGGCGGCGAGATGAATTTACCCGCAGCGTACCGATTATCATGCTGACCGCCCGCGGCGAGGAAAATGACCGTGTCAGCGGTCTGGAATCCGGTGTTGACGATTACGTCATCAAGCCGTTTTCCGCCCGGGAATTATTGGCCCGCATCAAGGCCGTCCTGCGACGCTCACGCGACGATGAAGACGATGGCTCGGTCACCATCGGGGACGTACGAATTGATGGCGCGGCGCATCGCGTCTATGCGAATGACCAGAGCGTGCATGTAGGTCCGACCGAATATCGCCTGCTGCATTTTTTCATGACCCATGCCGACCGGGTTTATACCCGCAGCCAGCTGCTGGATTACGTCTGGGGTGGCAGTGTCTATGTCGAAGAACGAACGGTCGATGTCCATATCCGCCGCCTCCGCAAGGCACTGGAACCATTCAAGCTTGAAGATATGGTGCAAACCGTTCGCGGTGCCGGTTATCGTTTCTCTGCCTTGCGTTAAACTGCGGCATGCTCAAATTCATCAGCTCGATCAGCCGACATCAAACCCTGAGACGCATTCTCCTGTTTCTTATCGTTTCCGCATTGATCGGCTGGACCACCGGCTTTTTATTGCCTGCACTTCTCATTGCAGCCTTGATTGTCATCATCTGGCAATACTGGCGGGTAAATCATCTACTCATGCGTGCAAAAGCAAACGAAACTTTCGACAAAACGGTCTCGCTGGATATTTACCGCCAGCTTGAAAATCAACTGGCGCATCGCGAGTTGTCGGCGCGACAACGTGCCCGCCGGCTCTTGAGCCTTTTGCGTGCATATCGACAGGCCGGCAGCGCATTACATGATGGCGCGCTGATCGTCCAGCGCAACAGCAGCCAGATTGTCTGGTTCAACAAGGCGGCAAAACGCTTTCTCGGCCTGAGTTATCCGCGCAGCCTAGGCACCAATTTATTGATGCATATCAACAGCACGCGGGTTCACGAATGGTTTCTGGCGGGCGATATCGACGAGCCACTGATGGATCTTCCCTGTCCGCAGGATGAAAATATCCGGCTGAGCCTGCGGCTGCTGCCCTACTCCAACGAACAATTCATGGTCGTCGTGCGCGATGTGACCAAGCTGATGCAGCTCGAACACATGCGTCGCGATTTCGTCGCCAACGTATCGCATGAACTTCGCACGCCACTGACGGTGGTACACGGTTATCTGGACATGATGGAACCGGAAGATAATCCGGAATTTGCTCCCATGATCGAAGAGATGCGCAAGCAATCGGCACGCATGGCGCAGCTGGTGGAAGACCTGCTCACGCTCTCGCGACTGGATGCGGAAGATTCGTTGCGTGAAGAAGTGATTCCGATGCAGATGATGCTGACCACCCTGCGCCGCGAAGCGGAAGCCTTGAGTCAGGGTCATCATAAAATCAGTATCGAAGACAGCGCGCAATGCGATATTTACGGCGCACACAAGGAATTGCACAGCGCATTTTCCAATCTGGTCAGCAATGCCGTGCGTTACACGCCTTATGGCGGCACGATCAGCATCCGCTTTGAGCAGGCTGCCGACAAATCATTGCGCCTCAGCGTGAAAGACAGTGGCTACGGAATTCCGGCACAACACCTGCCGCGGATTACCGAACGCTTTTACCGCGTGTCTACCAGCCGCTCGCGCGAAAGCGGCGGCACCGGCCTCGGCCTGTCCATCGCCAAGCATGTGCTGAGCCTGCATCAGGCAAGATTGGAAATCGAAAGTGAAGTTGGCAAAGGCAGTCAATTCACCTGCATATTCAGCGGTGACCGCGCGCGTTCCCGACCACGATAAGATTATCCGCGCAATCTGCAAGCGTGTCGGCTATCCTTTCCTTCATATTGATCAAAGATGAACCCCGTGAGTACAGATCGCCCCAATTCAGAACTGTTCATCAACCGCGAGTTGTCACAACTGGAATTCAATTTCCGTGTGCTGGCACAGGCGCAGGACGAGAAGATTCCACTGCTCGAGCGCCTTCGCTATCTCTGCATTGCCTGCACCAATCTCGACGAGTTTTTCGAGATCCGCGCAGCCACGGTCAGAACCGCACTGCAATTCGGTACGCCTTTGCAACCCGACGGCATCCATCCCAGTGATGCCCTGAAACAGATTCATGAAAAAGCCGGTGAACTGGTAAAAGCGCAATACGAATTCTGGAATGACGTGATGCGGCCCGCGCTGACCGAAGCCGGCATTCGCGTGATGCCGCGCGACCAGTGGAATGCCAAGGAGCGCCGCTGGCTGCACGAGTATTTCAAGGAAGAAGTATTGCCGGTACTGTCGCCGATTGGTCTGGATCCGGCGCATCCCTTTCCGCGCATTCTTAATAAAAGTTTGAACGTCGTCGTGGTACTGGAAGGTAAGGATGCATTCGGTCGCAACGGCGGCATGGCGATAGTGCGAGCACCGCGCTCACTATCGCGAATTATCCAGATTCCGCAGGAAGTCTCCGGCGGAAAACATGATTTCGTCCTGCTTTCAGCCGTGCTGTCGGCTTTCATCGACGACCTGTTCACCGGCCTGACCGTGAAAGGCGCGTATCAATTCCGGGTAACGCGCAATTCGGAATTATTTGTCGACGAGGAAGAAGTCGAAAACCTCGCGAGCGCCCTGAAAGACGAATTGATCGGCCGCGGCTTCCGCCCTGCAGTGCGACTGGAGATCGCCGAAACTTGTCCGAAATCGATCATCAAGATACTGCTCGAGAATTTCCAGTTGCCTGAGAATGCCGTTTATAAAATCAATGGCCCAGTCAATCTGAATCGCGTAACCCAGGTGTATGACCTGGTGAACCGTCCGGAATTGAAATTCCCGGCATTCAAATCCCGCCATGGTTTGCTGGACGAGGATTGCCCTTTCAATACCATCAGCGAAGGCGATGTGTTGCTGCATCATCCTTATGACAGTTTCAGTCACGTACTCGACCTGCTGCAGTACGCCAGCAATGACCCGCAGGTGCTGGCGATCAAGCAAACGCTTTACCGGACCGGAAAAGATTCGAAAATCATCGAATACCTGATTAATGCGGCGCGCAACGGCAAGGACGTGACCGTGGTAGTCGAATTGCGCGCGCGCTTCGACGAAGAAGCCAACCTCAAACTCGCCGACCGTCTGCAGGAAGCCGGCGTGCAGGTCATGTACGGCGTCGTCGGCTACAAGACCCATGCGAAGATGATGCTGATCGTGCGGCGCGAAGGAAAAAAATTACGTCGCTATGTGCATCTCGGAACCGGGAATTACCATGCCGGAACCGCGCGTGTTTACACCGATATTGGCCTGATGACCGCTGATCCTGATATCACGACGGACGTGCACGGTTTATTCCAGCAGATGTCCGGCCTGGCTCCCAACATTAAATTGAAACGACTGTTGCAGTCGCCCTTTACCCTGCACAAGAATTTGCTGAAGAAAATCGATCGCGAAGCCAATCACGCGAGAGTCGGGAAAAAAGCCCACATCATTGCCAAGATGAATGCCCTAAACGAACCCGGCGTTATCAAGGCGCTTTATGAAGCTTCGCAGGCCGGCGTGAAAATTGACCTGATTGTCCGGGGTGCCTGTTGTCTGCGCCCAGGCGTGGCGGGACTTTCGGAAAACATCAATGTCGTGTCACTGGTCGGCCGCTTCCTCGAGCATAGCCGCGTTTACTGGTTCCAGAATGATGGCGACATCGAAACCTATTGTTCGAGTGCGGACTGGATGGAGCGCAATTTGTTGCGCCGAATCGAAACCTGTTTTCCAATCCTGGATCCGAAACTCGCGACTCGCGTGTATGAGGAAGAGCTTGGCAATTATCTAATGGATAATACGCAGGCTTGGCAATTACAATCCGACGGCTCTTATATACGGGTCGTACCGAAGGCGGACGAAATGCCCTACTCGGCGCAAGGCTCATTGTTGGCGAAAATTTGCGGATAACCCATGCCGATTGAACAATCCAGTCCACTGAAAGATGGCGAGCTGCTTGCCGCTATCGATATCGGTTCGAATAGTTTCCATATGGTGGTGGCGCGCTATGTGCTGGGCCAACTGCGGATTGTCGATCGCATCAAGGAAACCGTTCGCCTGGCCGAAGGCCTGGATGGTGTCGGCGGCTTGAATCAGGAATCGATAGATCGCGCTCTGGAATGCCTGTCGCGTTTCGGCCAGCGCATTCGCACAATACCGCCACAGCATGTTCGTGCCATTGCCACCAATACGGTGCGCGCACTGAAAAGTCCGCAAATATTCCTGCTGCCGGCGGAAAAGGCACTGGGCCACGGCATTGAAGTGGTGGCGGGCCGTGAAGAAGCGCGTCTGATTTATCTTGGCGTCGCCAATGGTCAACCTCCGCGCGAGAAACGCCGCCTCGTGATCGACATCGGTGGCGGCTCTACCGAATTCATCATCGGCGAAGGTTTCGAACCGCTGGAGCGTGAAAGCCTGCAAATGGGCTGTGTCGCCACCACAAAACGTTTTTTCCCGAACGGCGAGCTCTCGAAAAAACGCTGGAAAGAAGCCCAAACCGAAATCACTGCCGAGTTCCAGCAATTTTCCACCGCCTACCGTGAACGCGGCTGGCAGGAAGTTTTCGGCTCATCCGGCACGATCAAGGCTGTCGGCGACATCTGCACCGAAATGAAGTTGACGCAAAACGTGATCACGGTAGCGGCCTTGAAAGAAGTGCGCGAACAACTGCTGCAATTCGACAAAATCGACAACATCAAATTGCCCGGACTGCCGGCCGATCGCCGCCCGGTCATTGCCGGCGGCTTGCTGATTCTAGATGCCGCCTTTACCGAGCTCGGCATCAAACGCATGCACATCAGTGACGATGCGCTTCGCGAAGGCGTGCTGTACGACATGATTGGTCGCCGCAGCGAACGTGATCCCCGTGAAGCATCCATACAAGCCTTGTGTGCTCGCTATGCGGTGGATATGCCGCAGGCCGATCGCGTCGAAAAAACCGCGTTGAAACTATTCGACGATGTCGCCGAAGACTGGTTGCTAGATGGCGAAGAGTTCCGTTTACTAGGCTGGGCCGCACGCCTTCATGAGATGGGGCTGGCGATTGCACATAGCCAATACCATACGCACGGTGCTTACCTGATCGAACATTCCGATGCCGCAGGTTTTTCGAAAACCGAACAGCAATTCCTGGCGGTATTGATCCGCAACCAGCGCCGTGGTTTCAGCAATAAAAGCATGCAAGCCCTGCCCGACCGATTGGCGAAATCGGCACAACGCTGCGCCATCCTGCTCAGACTGGCGGTCCTGTTGCACCGCAGCCATGAGCGCGATGCGGTTCCCGATCCAAAACTGCAAGTCACCGGCAACAATCTCAAGTTGAAACTGGAAAAAGCCTGGTTGAAAGCACATCCGCTGACGCAATCGGATCTGGAAGCGGAGCAGGAATATCTGGAAACCATTGATTACGTTTTGACGATTGCGTGAACCTAGGAGCGCTTGCTTGCTGCGCCCTGAGGGTTGTTAGAGTCAAGACGAAATACAATAGCTACGTTCCCTAAATCAATCAGGAGTCCGCGTCGTGCTTTCAGGTAGTTGCCACTGTGGTGCCGTAACGATCGAACTGCCGTCAATGCCGGAGACGGCCACGAGTTGCAATTGCTCGATGTGTAGACGCTTGGCTGGTGTTTGGGCCTACTACGAATTTGGAACTGTCCGAATTTCTGGGCACCCTGAGAACACCCAGGACTATGTTCAAGGTGACAAAACACTCAGAACCATCCGTTGTGCCACGTGCGGATGCGTAACGCATTGGGAACCTATTCCGCCAGAACCGGGTTCACGCCATGGCGTGAACCTTCGGAACTTTGACCCCAAGATATTGGAGTCGGTAAGAGTTCGACGCTTCGACGGTGCCGACACATGGAAATTCCTGGACAGTGACGACTGACGCCTACACCACGTCTTGGCATTGCTGCGGGACGTGACGCCTGACTGTGCAATCAAGGGAACCTCCGTGAAAACATTAGATTCAAGCGAGCGAGTTATCATCCGGCGGTTCGGTCCCTTATCTTGGTTGATCAGCGCACTACGCCCATCGTTGCCAGTACTGCGTTGATTTCGCCATAGCTGTACTGGTCACCGAGAAACTGTTTAATGGGTCCAATGGCAGAACTGCCACTGAATTGCAGAATGGCTTGCTTGATCGGCTCTACTTTTTCTGTTGAAACAAGATCGTTCAGAACTACCTCCCCGCTTGCCATATAGCGAACCAGATGCGCTTCGATAGTATTCGGGCTCAGCTTGCGTTCGATGGCGATCTGCGAAATGGATGCCCCTTGCTGGAACATTGAAAGACTGATTTCAAAAGTATTACTGCCATCGCTGCTGCGGCGCGTGCCGGCTTTCCGTTCGCGTTTTGGAATCTTGCGTTCGATGCGTGATTCGAGTTGATTTTCCTCACAATAATCCTTGATGACGCGGAGGCATTCCGTGCCGTATTTTTCGAATTTCAGGTCACCCACGCCGGATATTTTCAGCATCTGTTCCGAATCCTGCGGCAAATAGGTCGCCATTTCGATCAGCGAGACGTCGGAGAAAATCACGTAAGGCGGTACATTGTCTGCTCGCGCGAATTCGGTTCGCACGACTTTGAGTCGCTCGAAAAGATCCCGGAAATAGTCCTGGACTACCTGATCTGCACCTAAGCCGCTTCGCGCGACTTCATCAACGACCTTGACCAGTTCGACGATGGTTTTCCCTTTCAGTACATCGCGGCTTTTTTCGGTCAGTACCAATGCCGGATACTGACCAGTGGTTTGCGCAAGATAGCCTTGTTCGATCAGCTCCCTGAAGTAAGCCAGCCAGCTGGTTTTCGGAATATCGGCACCAATACCATAAGTCGGCAACTGCTTGTGTTGTTCGCGCATTTTTTGCGATTTCGCACCGCGGAGAAAATCAACCAGATAGGTCAGGCCCATGCGCTGTTCCGTGCGATAGACGGCGCTCAGTGCCTTCTGGGCGATGATCGTACCGTCGAATCGCTCAAAGGTTTTCAGGCAGTTATCGCAATGACCGCATTTATCGGCGCTGTCTTCGGAAAAATACTGCAGCAGGAATTTTCTGCGGCAGGTCTTCAAGTCGCCGAACTGCGCCATGACATTGAGCTTGCCGAGCATGATATCGGTCTGTTCGGCATTGCCCTCCACTTCGGCAAAGGTCTTCAGTTTTTGCACATCGCCATGACTGAAGAATAATAATGCTTCGCTTTCAAGACCGTCACGACCAGCACGGCCGGTTTCCTGATAATAGCTCTCGATGTTTTTCGGCAGATCGTGATGCACGACGAAACGCACATTCGACTTGTCGATACCCATGCCAAAAGCAATCGTCGCGACCATTATTTTTACTTCGTCACGTAGAAATAATTCCTGGTGCTTTTCGCGTTTCGCCTTGTCATGCCCGGCGTGATAAGCGAGCGCGCTGAAACCGTCATTACGCAGGTCCGCCGCCAGGGCATCCACCGAATTCCTGCTGAGACAATAGATAATTCCGCTTTCATTTCGGCGTTTGTCCAGATAATCGAATAATTGCGAGTAAGTATCGCGCTTCGGCTCGACCCGGTAAAAAATATTGGCTCGGTTGAAGCTCGATGCAAATACTTCCGCGTGTTCAATGTGCAATTTCTCGAGGATGTCCTGCCTTACCAGCTTATCCGCCGTCGCGGTCAACGCAATCACGGGCACATCGGGAAACCAGCCTTTCAGCCGGCCGAGCTGGGTGTACTCGGGACGAAAATCATGCCCCCAACTTGAAATGCAGTGCGCTTCGTCAATGGCGAACAAGGAAACGCGGAAGCTTTTCAGGAAATCGATGAACTGTCCGCTGCCTTGAAGCAATCTTTCTGGTGCCACGTAAAGAATCCTGACATCGCCATTGCGCAATGAAGCAATCACTTCCTGTTGTGCGGAAGCTTCCTGGCTGGAGTTCAGATAGGCCGCATTCACCCCGTTCAATCGCAAGGCGTCAACCTGATCCTTCATCAAGGCAATCAGCGGCGAGACCACCACGGTCAGTCCATCCAGCATCAGAGCGGGAATCTGGTAGCAGAGTGATTTCCCGCCACCGGTCGGCATCAACACCAGGCAATCTTTTTTCGCCAGTACGCATTCCACGGCGGCTTGCTGGTTCATGCGGAAATCGTCGTAACCGAATTGGTGTTTCAGGATTTCAAGGGCGCGGGTGATGGGCATTGGCTGCAACGACTGATTCTTGTCTGTAGAACGCATGGTAACAAATGCATCATGCCAGGGATGCAAGGCATCTTTGACGATTGATGTAGGGAAATACTGAGTCTGCCTGCGGAAGTCACTTCAGTTTCAACCACAATCACATGAGCACTACAGCTAAGCGACTATCCTATGTGCATGAATTATAATTCCAAGATAGTCGTTACGTTCATGTTGACACTCGCCTGCGGCCTGGCGGCATCCTGCAGCACAGAACCCGCGACGCAGGATGGAAGCTCGACAATCGGGCAAAAAAAAGAAACGCCGGCCCCGCTGGACGATATTGTGGTTGCCACAGAAGACGAAGTTCCAACCTGGAATGAATCGGTGGAAAAGCCTGAACGTTCAGCAGAAAATGGCAAATCACCTCAATAGTCTGACGATATAGAACGATACGCTCCCCGAAACACAGATCATATCTTCTGCATCTCTTCCGATCGCTGGTCATCATTCTGTCACGCCAATGACACAAGGCTTGCATAGTGGCTGCGCACACTGCGCGCATGAAAAACTATCAGCACATCGAATTGATTACCGAAACCTATCCACCCGAAATCAATGGCGTGGCCTTGACGGTTCAG
>JAKQKT010000140.1 GCA_029560515.1 Pseudomonadota bacterium | reverse complement strand
CGTGTCGCCAATGCGGCTTGGCGGCCACAGCCAATCACATACGCCGGCGCATTTTGCATCTCGACTGCAAAGTCGTTTCCGAAAGGATGTGCCGAGAAAGGCAGGATGCGCGGTGCAAACAGTTTTGCCAGTCCCTTCGCATGCAGGGTTTTTTCATCGAAGGACCAGCCGAGCGCTTCTGCCAAAGCCACGGCTTGGCGCCGGTTACCGGCGGCCCCGTCATGAATTACCCAGCAATGCTCGGTCTTGATCGTCATCACGCGAGATTAACAGAAGCCTGTTGTTATGGCTGCTGCAACAATACGTTGTATCGCCGCCACTATCAAAATCCCGGATTGGACATACACTTGCAGTCTTGGAAAGACCCCGCCCGTTTGGAGATGCAGATGTCCGTGTTGAATGATGCAGCGCTTGATCAATTGTTCCGTACTGCCCGTACCCATAACGGCTGGCTAGACAAGCCGGTGACCGACGATCAATTGCGCGGGATCTACGAGCTGATGAAGTGGGGTGCAACCAGCGCAAATTCATGCCCGGCCCGCATCGTTTTCATTAAATCGAAAGAGGCAAAGGAAAAACTGGGTCAGGCCATTTCCGATGGCAATCGTGCGAAGACCCTCGCGGCCCCGGTTACTGCCCTTGTCGCTACCGATTATGCTTTTTATGAAAAGCTGCCGCAGCTGTTTCCGCATGCAGATGCGAAAAGCTGGTTTGTAGGTAACCAGGCATTGATCGATACCACGGCATTCCGCAATGCTACTTTGCAGGGTGCCTATCTGATGTTGGCGGCACGCGCACTCGGTCTGGATTGCGGGCCGATGTCGGGTTTCGATAATGCGAAACTGGATGAACTGTTTTTTGCCGGCACCACAGTCAAGTCGAACTTCCTGATCAATCTTGGCTACGGTGATGTTGCCGCCTTGTTTCCACGCTCACCGCGTCTGTCGTTTGACGAAGCGGCCAGCATAGTTTGAGTCGTTCCACCGTTTGATTTGCCCTATCCCACATTGTTTTTTTGCTAGGAGATTTTCATGTTGAAACCATTATTAATTGGCTTGATGTTAGTCGGCAGCATTGGCGCGGCACAGGCAGAAACCAAAGCGTATGCCATCGATCCAGGCCACACGCAGGTTTACGCCAGTTACTTGCATGCCGGCTTTTCGAATATCGCCATTCGCTTCAAT
>JAKQKT010000129.1 GCA_029560515.1 Pseudomonadota bacterium | reverse complement strand
TGTGTCGGAAGATTCGGTATATGTGTGGACATCGCCATGGCGAGGTGCCGGCAAGAAAGCCAACCAGTCTTCGGTATTCAGAATGCCGCTGGACGGCTCTGCACCTACGGCGATCAAGGCGAGCGGTAGTCCGGTCGATCAACTTTCCTTCCTGCAGCGCGATGGTTATTTGAATGTATTGGTGAGTGCCGAGGCTTCCGGAGATGCAATGTGGCGTGCCGAGGGGAAGGCGGGTGATGTTGCAATGCTGCGCATCAATTTGAACGATTTCGGCGACGGCACCGGCGTGACTAAATTCCGCAACTACAAGCCTTTGCCTAGCTTGGGAAATTCATGGGGTTTGCAAAACCGCTTCGTCGGCGACTGGTTCATCTACGGATCGGCCTATGGCAATGCTAGCGAGAAAGCCTATGCGGTTCGCTATGCCCGGCCCGGCAAAGCACAGTCGCTGAAACTTTCGCATGACGTGCAACGCATAGAAGTCATGGGCAGCGATGCGATCATTGTCGGTAATCAACATCAGGACCTGAAGTTCACTTCAGTCAAACTCGCACAAACGGCAACACCGGTATCGACTTACACCCAAACGGGGGCCGTGCAGGGAGAAAGTCGCAGCCATGGCTTTTTCTATCGTCCCTCCGATGAAGAGCAGGGCGTGGTTGGGTTGCCAGTGTTGAGCCAGGATGGAGCCGCCGTGATGTTTCTGAAAAACAGAAGCCTGAAACTGAGTTCGCTCGGCAAGCTGGACTCCAAGGCGAGCAGCGGCATCGATGATGCCTGCAAGGCCAGCTGTGTCGATTGGTATGGCAATGCAAGACCGATATTCATCGGCGATCGTGCCTATGCACTGATGGGTTATGAATTGGTCGAAGGGCGGTTTATCAATGGCGCTATCAGGGAAAAACGGCGGCTGAATTTCGCACCGCAGAATCCAGTGTTCATTTCAGAATGATTACGCAGGGCGGACGATGTCCGCCCTGTGGTTACTGGCGCACCTTTAGCCGGTCCTGGCTGCGCACCGTAATCATGGGCTGTGTGGTCGGTACGGAATTCTTGCAAGCCGACAGACTGCAAATCACTTTCCGCAAGCGCGGATTGGCCTGCGTCAGATAATGGAAAATCACGTTCTGTTCGACCGTTCCCCGAACCGCATTTGCGCCGGGGCCACGCGCCCAGATTCCGACATCATCGCCGCCGTGTGTTTCACTACCAAGAGGTATTGCCGCTTCCTGCATGAAGTCGTGATCTTCCGTATTGATGTCGCGCAAATCCGGCCTTCCACTGGCGGTTTGTACACCGGAAACCTGATGTGGGTATTTCTTGATACCTTCGGGTTGCTGGTCAGTGGCGCCCACATAGCCAGGGCCATTGGCATAACCTAACGTGGTGTACGGCATGCCGGCAGCATCCAGCGCGAAGCCATTGCTCGGGCCTTCGCCGCTTGCTCCGACGACTTTGCCGAGAATCGGGTTCCCGCGTGTCGGATAGCCGGCGAAAGTCATTGTGTGGGAATGATCGGCCGTCACGATGATCAGTGTGTCTTTGTCAGAGGTCATTTCCATTGCCATGCGAACGGCATTCGAGAAGGCAACAGTTTCACTAACCGCGCGGAACGCATTGCCCGAGTGATGGGCATGGTCGATGCGACCGCCTTCGACCATCAGGAAAAAACCGTTCGGATTGTTTTTCAGTACGGTAATCGCGGTCCGTGTCATTTCCGCAAGGCTGGGCTCGCCCGCGCGGTCTTTACTGCGTTCGGATTCGAAATTCATATGGCCGGGTTCAAACAGGCCAAGCAGATGTTTTGTTTTCTTGAGGTCCAGCGCTTCAAGCTGGGCCTTGTTCCAGACAAAGTCACTGCCGGCTGATTTCTTCTGCCATTCTGCGATCAGGTTGCGGCCGTCCAGACGTGCGCCAAAATACTCCTGGTATTCGGGGTCATCGGCGCCAGCAGCGAGAAAATGCTGCCTGCCACCGCCGAGTGCGACTTCGATGCCATCACCCAGGTTGAAATCAACAAATTGCTGTGCGATATCGCGACAGCCAGCGGCCTTGTCTTCAACGGACAACTCGGTATCGTTTTCCCAATTGCGGTCCGGCACATGTGCATAGGTGGCGCCAGGCGTTGCATGCGTTATGCCGGTGGTGGTGACAACGCCAGTGGAGAGTCCGGCCATTTCGGCCAGTTCAACGGCTGTCATGAGGGTGGCAGTCTTGCTTTGCTTGCAATTGCCGCGAAAGCTGGTTTGGTCAACGCTCAGCATTCCCATTCTGGTTTTTACACCGGTGATCATGGCACTCATGGTGCCGGCTGAATCGGGTGTCTGGCTGTCCGTGTTATAGGTCTTGGAAAGGCCCGTATAAGGCATGGTTTCAAAACTTAACTGATTTTCTTCGCCACTGCTGCCTTTCAGCTGCGCTTCGTAAATTCTTGAAGCCGCCACAGTAGGCAGGCTCATGCCGTCACCGACAAACAGGATGATATTTTTCGCTTTTGCCTTAGCGGAGCCATGCTTGATTGCGGTACTTGCGCCTTGCGCAAACCACTTGGCGGGGCTTTCTTCAGGAACTTGAAATACTTTTTGAGGTCTAGTTTGGGTGTTGTCATCGGCCTCTGCCGAAGATTGGCTCAAAAACCCCGCAACACAGACGCAAAGGCTGGCCGTGATCATCATCAATCGCATAGTGCTCTCCTAATGCGTTCATTATCGCCTATTCCATCCCGGCCTATCGGACATTTTTGCCGGTCCGCCTCCTGAACGGCTATCCTTAGCACATGCTTTATCTTGCCTCGCAATCTCCCCGCCGACGTGAACTGCTTGATCAAATCGGCATCGCTTACGGTGTGCTCGATGTCAACGTGCCCGAACAGCGTCTTCCGGGGGAGCCACCCGTGGACTATGTCAGCAGGGTGGCCCGGGAAAAGGCCGGGGCTGGTCTCCTTCAAGTTATGTCGAACGGCAGCGCGCTGGTCATGGGTGCCGATACCGAAGTGGTGCTGGACGACGTGGTCTATGGCAAACCGGCTGATCCGGAAGATGCCGCGCGCATGCTGCGCGAATTATCCGGCAAGACCCATCGCGTGATTTCGGTGGTATGGATACTCAGTGCCGGTAACGAACAACACGCAGTGAGCGAATCGCTCGTGCGTTTCAAGCGGTTGGATGAGGCTGAAATAGCTCGCTACATTGCATCGAAAGAATGTTTCGGCAAGGCTGGTGCCTATGCCATCCAGGGTCGTGCCGCCAGTTTTATCGAGCACTTGGACGGCAGCCATTCCTGCGTGATGGGTCTGCCATTATTTGAAACTTCGCAGTTGCTTGGAAAATTTGGAATGACCCTGTGAGCCGGCGAGCATGAGCGAAGAAATACTGATCAATGTCACGCCACGCGAAACCCGCGTCGCCGTCGTGGAAAACGGCATGTTGCAGGAGCTGCACATCGAACGCACGTCGAAGCGAGGTGTGGTCGGCAATATCTACAAGGGCCGCGTGCAACGCGTGATGCCGGGCATGCAGGCCGCCTTCGTCGATATCGGTCTTGAGCGCGCCGCGTTTTTGCATGCTTCCGACATCATGCGTTTGCCGCAGGTCTCGCCTGAGGAAAGCGAAGAACCAGCTGCACCCGCAACACCGGTTCCACCCCCATTGATCACGTCGCTGGTTCACGAGGGTCAGGACATCATCGTGCAGGTGTTAAAAGACCCGATCGGCAGCAAGGGCGCAAGACTCACGACGCAAATCAGCATTCCCTCGCGCTTTCTCGTGTTGCTGCCGTATTCGAAAGTCATCGGCGTCTCGGCGCGGATCGAAGACGAGGCGGAGCGTGTACGACTGAAAACATTGATGAGCGAATTGGTCAATGGTTCGGGGCTGGGCTATATCGTAAGAACCAATGCCGACAGTCAGGCTTCGGAATCACTGGCGGAAGACGTCGATTACCTGCGCCGCGCCTGGAAAATCATCCAGGACTCCAGCACCGGCAGCATTGTCGGGCAGCGAATATACGAAGATTTGTCCCTGCCACTGCGTGCCGTGCGCGACTTGATGCGCAAGGATGTCGACAAGGTGCGCGTGGATTCGCGGGAAACGTATGAACGCCTGGTCAGGTTCGTTCAGCAATTCATGCCCGATTGGGTCGAACGGGTGGAACATTACGCCGGGGAAAGACCCATTTTCGATCTGTATGGAGTGGAAGATGAAATTCAGCGCGCCATGCAAAAGGAAGTGCCGCTCAAATCGGGTGGTTACCTGGTGATCGATCAAACCGAGGCCATGACCACGATTGACGTGAACACCGGTTCCTTTCTTGGCCAGCGTAATCTGGAAGAGACCGTTTACCGCACCAATCTTGAAGCCGCGCAATCGGTTGCGCGTCAATTACGATTACGAAATCTCGGCGGCATCATCATTATCGACTTCATCGACATGACCGATGACGAGCACAAGCGTCAGGTACTTCGCACGCTTGAAAAAGGCCTGGTACGCGATCATGCGAAAACCACGGTCTATGATTTCTCTCCCTTGGGTCTGGTCGAGATGACCCGCAAGCGCACGACCGAAAGTCTTGAGCGCCAGCTTTGCGAGCCCTGCCATGAATGCGGAGGCCGCGGGAGCCTGAAAACGGCAGAAACCGTCATTTACGAAATTTTCCGCGAAATCACACGCGCCGTTCGCCAATTTGAAGCATCGCAATTGCTCGTGATTGCATCGCCGGCCGTGGTGACGAAAATTACCGACGAGGAATCCGCTGCCGTTGCCGAACTCGAGGAATTCCTCGGCAAGAGCATCCGCTTCCAGTCCGACGATCAATATTCGCAGGAACAGTTCGACGTGGTGCTGCTGTAATCCATGGTAACTGCAATGAAACGCCGGTTTCGCCATGCACGACGTATCGTCGGCTACAGCTTTCTGGTGTTGCTGATTTTATTGGCGGTATTGGTTGGGCTGTTGAATCAGGCACTGCCATGGGTGGAAAAACATCCCGAACAAATCAAGGAATGGCTGTCGCAGCGCATTGGCGAACCGGTCAGTTTTTCCAAGGCAACGGGGGCATGGTCCAGACGTGGCCCGGTGTTTACGCTGGATGATTTGCGTGTTGGCGAAGGCGATCAAACACTCAGGGTAGGGCGCGCCGATTTATTGATCGCCATCTATTCCGGCCTGTTGCCAGGTGAGCCGCTGACGGAATTGAAGGTCAATCAATTGTCGTTGCAATTGGAACAAACCGACGATTTGCGATGGACGATCAAAGGCTTGCCGGGGCAGGCCGATCCCAATATCGATCCACTTGAAAAACTGGAAGGTTTCGGCGAACTGCAAATTGAAAAAGCGGCACTGGGTATCCGGGCGCCGCGTTATAAATTGAACGTGGATATTCCGCGTGTCGATTTGCGTTTGCGCGTTTCCAGCAAGCGCATCAATGTCGGCGTTTCTGCCTGGGCCTCGACCGGAAGCGCGCCGCTAAGCGCGGTGCTGGATTTGTCACGCAACCAATACGACGGCACGATCTGGGTGGGTGGAGAAAATCTCAGCATGAAGGATTGGTCGCCCTTGCTGAAGGCCACCGGTATCACCCTGAAAAGTGGCGAAGGCGAGGCCAACGCCTGGGCAAACCTGAAAAACCAGCGCGTGACCAGTTTGCAGACACAGGCAGACCTGAAAGATATCCAGATTGTTTCCAGCAAGTTGATTACGCTCGACAAGGCCAATGCCATTTCTCCCGATGCGAAATTCGATCGTCTTGAAATCAGTGCCAAATGGGTCGAGCAAAACGGTGGTTGGCAATTCATCGCGCCGACATTGCGTTTTCATCGCAAGGATAAAATCGCTTCGCTCGATGGACTGCTGATTGCCGGTGGCAAGAATATTGTCTTGCGAGCCCCGCAGATTGATCTGCAACCTGCATTTACCTTGTTGTCGCTGACTGACCAGCTGCCGCAGGGCATGCGGCAGTGGCTGGTGCAGGCTGCCCCGACGGCGCGACTGAGCGATGTGGATTTAAAGGGCTCTCGTACCGGGCCGTGGAAAGGCTCCGTCGTGATCCATGATTTGAATATCGAACCCTCGGGAAATCGCCCCGGTGTGCATGGCCTGAATGGCAGGCTGCAGATGGACGGACAAGGCGGCGTGTTCGAACTCGCTACTAAACCGGTCAAGCTTGTCTGGCCGGTGGGATTGAGGGAAAACCCGGATCTGACGCTAACCGGCAGTCTTGCGTTTTGGCGCGATGGCGCAGGCTGGACCGTCGGCACCAGCGCGCTGCAAATCAAGAGTCCGGATGTCGGCATCAAAACGCGTTTCCAGGTCGGCTTTCAGGGCGACGGCACCGCGCCGACTCTGGATCTGGCCGCCGATGTCGAGCCCGCGACGTTTGTGCAGGCAAAGAAATTCTGGATTATTCACAAAATGCCGCCGGCAACCGTCAAATGGCTGGATGATGCCTTGGTAAAAGGCGATGTGCTGAATGCACGCATCGTAGTGAATGGCGATCTGGATGATTGGCCTTTTCACAACAGGGAAGGTGTATTCGATGCACGTGCACGCATCCGCAATGCACAGATCAAGTTCCATCCGGAATGGCCGGTCGCACAGCCGCTCGATATTGACGTGGCATTTGATGGCCCGGGTTTCAGTATCGTCGGCAGCGGTGTTCTGATGAACAACAAGATTGCCCGCGTGACGGGTGGCATCGAGAACTTCGCCAAACCGATATTGAATCTCGATATACAGGCCACCAGCAAGGCGGAAAATCTGCGCGCACTGGTTTTGGCCAGCCCGCTACAAAAAAAATACGGTGAACATGTAAAAGCTGGCACGGCCAACGGACTTGCGGACGTGAGCTTGAATCTGCAGATACCGTTGAAGAAAGAATTGGGCGAAACAAAAATGGCCGGCAATCTTGATTTGAAGAATGCCGTGCTGACCGATTCACGCTGGAATATCGCGTTTACCCAGGTCTCGGGTCGCACCCGTTTCGATCAAACCGGTTTTGCCACGGAAAATCTGAAGGTACTGTTTGACAAGCGGCCCGCCGTCTTCAATTTGTCGGTCGGCAGTTTTACCAAGGATCCAAAACTGGCCGCGGTTGCAGCGCTGGATGGCAATCTGGCTAGCCAGAGTTTGCTCAATCGTTACGAGAACGTGGCCTGGTTAAAACCCTATCTCGAAGGTAGCAGTAACTGGTCGGTACGCGTTGATATTCCCAATGCCGTAAACGGCAAAACGCCGGCATCGCAATTGAGCCTGAGTTCCGATTTGATCGGCACACAACTGGATTTGCCGGCGCCGTTGAACAAAACGGCAGCGCAAAGCATGGCTTTGCAAATCAATAGTGCAATTCCGCTTGACCAGGGTTTCATTGTCTTGCGTTACGGCAATATCTTGCAGATGCGGGCTGCACAAAAAACCAACCAGCCGATGAATGGCCTGCTGCAATTCGGTGGTGATGCAGGCACGACTCTACCGGCCAAGGGCATGGTCGCCCGCGGCAAGGTAACGCAGCTGGATGCGGCTGGCTGGATGGCGTTTGCCAGCGGCGGTGAAGGCGTGTCTGGCCTGAGCGAGGTCAATGTGCTTGCCGACAAACTGGTGTTTCTGGATCAGCCATTTGCCAATAGTAAATTATCGTTGAACAAGACGGCGGCCGGTACACGATTGCAAATTGACGGTACGGGTATCGAAGGCACCATCGATGTCGCGGCCGACCCAAAAAACGGCGTGCTGGGACGTTTCGGCAAGTTGCATATGCAAGGCGCTGTCAGCGTTCCTGCCACGACGGCGACGGCACCCAATAAGGCGGCGGTCGAAACCGATCCGTCCAAGGTGCCTTCGCTGAAGTTCACGATTGATGACCTGCGTGTCGGTGCATCCCAGCTGGGCAAGACCGATCTGCAAACCACGCAAATCGCCAATGGTATGCGCATCGACCGTTTTGTCACCAAATCGAAAAACTTCAGCATCAATGCGACCGGCGACTGGATAAAGCAGGGTGCTGGAACGCGTTCAAATCTAAAGCTCGATTTCACCACCGAAAGCCTCGGCAAGATGATGGATGCGATGGGCTTCGTCGGCATGATTCAGAATGGAAAAACCCGGGCTTCTCTCAGTGCTTCCTGGCCAGGTTCGCCCGGTGCAATCAGTCTTGCCAACCTCAACGGAAACCTCCGGGTGGACGTTGGTGAAGGGCGTCTGCTGGATGTCGAGCCAGGTGGCTCTGGCCGCATTCTTGGCTTGATCAGTCTGGCCGAAATTCCAAGACGCCTGACGCTGGATTTCAGCGACTTTTTTTCCAAGGGTTTTTCCTTCAATACGCTGCAGGGCGATATCGAATTTTCCGATGGCCTGGCCAACACGAAAAATCTACATATCAACGGACCTGCCGCCGAAATAAAAATCAGCGGTACTGCCGATGTGCGCAAACAGGAATACGATCAACGAATCGAAGTGCTGCCCAAAGCCGGTGGTTTACTACCTGCCATCGGCATGCTGACCGGTGGTCCCGCGGGTGCCGCGGTGGGTGCGGCGGCACAGGCTGTGCTGCAGAAACCTCTAAAGCAAACTGCGCGTACGGTTTACCATGTCACCGGTCCCTGGAAAAAACCGAAAATCGATGTCATCGAAAAGGGACCGTCAAGATCTTCGGGTGCTGCAAAACCGGAATCCGTGAGTCCATAAATTACCGAAATTACCCGTGAGAAATTTTTAATGAGCAATTCCCTGAGCCTGGTTCAATCACGTTTGCTGGCCCCCACCAATATGGCGCTATCCGATCTGGATGCTGCCTTCACTGCGTTGATGGGGCCGGGGGTAGATTTCGGCGATTTGTATTTCCAGCATAGCCGCCGCGAAAACTGGACCGTCGAAGACGGCATCGTGAAGGACGGTGCGCATTCGATCGAACAAGGTGTCGGCGTGCGTGCGATCAGTGGCGAAAAAACCGGCTTCGCCTATTCGGACGATATTCGCAGCGAAGCATTGATCCAGTCGGCGAGCGCCGCGCGTGCAATCAGCCGCGAAGGTTCGCAATCGAATGCCGGTCAACGCATCGTGGTACCTGGTCGAGAGTTGTATGCGCCGATCGATCCGATCGAGATGATGAAGCCGGAGCACAAGATCAACATACTTCGCGAGATTGATGTCTTCATTCGCGCGCAGGATCCGCGCGTGAAGCAAGTCATCGTCAGCCTTGCGGGCGCGGTGGATACTATTCTGATCGCACGCAGTGATGGCATTCTGGCATCGGACATCCGCCCGTTGGTGCGTTTCAACGTGCAGGTCATTGTCGAAGAAAACGGACGTCGTGAATCCGGCTATGCCGGCGGTGGCGGGCGTTTTGCCTATGAAGAATTGTTTTCGAATTCGCGTCCGCACGACATCGCGAAAGAAGCGCTGCGACAAGCTTTGGTTAATCTTGATGCAATCGATGCACCGGCAGGCACGATGACAGTCGTGCTTGGGCCGGGCTGGCCTGGTGTGCTGCTGCATGAAGCCGTCGGCCATGGTCTTGAAGGTGATTTCAATCGCAAGAGAACGTCGGTCTATGCCGGAAGAATTGGCGAACGCGTTGCCGCGCCCGGTGTCACGATTGTCGATGACGGTACTTTGTCCGGACGCCGTGGTTCGCTTAATGTCGATGATGAAGGTACGCCGACGCAGTGCACGACGCTGATCGAAGACGGTATCTTGCGCGGTTACATGCAAGACAGTTTGAACGCGCGCCTGATGGGTGTTGCACCGACCGGGAATGGCCGCCGCGAAAGTTTTGCCAATATCACGATGCCGCGCATGACCAATACCTACATGCTGGCCGGTAATTATCCATCCGAAGAAATCATCGCTTCGGTCAAGAAAGGTTTGTACGCTCCGAACTTCGGTGGTGGCCAGGTCGATATCACTTCAGGCAAATTCGTATTCTCTGCCAGTGAAGCGTATTTGATCGAAGACGGAAAAATTACCCGTCCCGTCAAAGGCGCAACATTGATTGGCAATGGTCCCGAAACGATGACGCGCGTCAGCATGATCGGCAATGATCTGAAGCTCGATGCCGGTGTCGGCGTGTGCGGCAAGGATGGGCAAAGCGTGCCTGTCGGCGTCGGTCAACCGACGCTCAAAATAGACTCGATGACGGTAGGCGGTACGCAGGCATAAATCGCGCCTGTGTGAGCAGCTCCCACAAAACCAATCAGGTATTACTCTCGGATTACATTCCGTCTTCCGGATGATCACTCACCAGCTCGCGTAATTCCCGAAACAAATCGCGGAAAGCATGCGGCGGTTTGTTCTTCAATTTTTCTTCTTTCGCATTTCGTGCCAATTGACGGAGGTGCTGACGGTCGGCTGTGGGATATTCGTTCAACAATTCCGATAGTGCGGCATCGCCTTCCGCAATCAGTCGGTCGCGCCAGGCTTCGACGCGATGTAGTGAAGCGGTTTCCTGGCGGGAAATGTTTTTATCGAAATCCAGTGCGGCGCGGATCGCCACCAGCACTTCCTCATCCTCGCGGCGGAGTTGTTTCGCCAGAAACTGCATCTGGCGTTTACGGGCAATCTGCGAAGTGATCTTTTTCGATGTGATCGTCAAGGCAATCAATTCGGCACTCATCGGCAGTTGCTGAATACGGGTGTCATTCTGCTCGATCAGCTTGCCGGCAAGCTCCAGAACGGCGAGTGCTTCCCGGCGTTCTTCGCTACGGCTCGGGCTTAAATATTCGCCGGTTTCTTCATCTACGCCGCGCATGTGGGTTCTCGTGAGTGCCTTAATACTGCATAGTATGCGGATGAATACTCTTATCGACAAATACTCATCACAGGGCTCGCAGGCCGATTATCTCAGCGAGCTCGCAGGGCAGGTTCTGGGCCTTTGCAGGCAGCAGGGTGCGGACCAGGCAGAAGTCTCCCTCAGCGAAGACAGCGGGCTTTCGGTCAATGTGCGCATGGGCGAAGTGGAAACCGTCGAACGCACGCAGGATCGCGGAGTCGCCGTCACGGTGTATTTCGACCAGCGCAAGGGCACCGCAAGCACGGCGGATATCCAGCTGGGAAGTTTGAAATCAACGGTCGAGCAAGCCTGTGCGATTGCGCAATTCACCGAAAAAGACACGGCTTCGGGTCTTGCCGACGCTGATCGGATGGCGACCGTATTCCACGATCTCGATTTGTGGCACCCGTATGCCATTTCCGCCGATCAGGCGGTCGAAATGGCATTGCAGGCCGAGTCATCCGGTCGCGAGTTTGATCGCCGCATTTCCAATTCCGATGGCGCCAGCATGAGCCATGGCGACAGCGTCGCGGTGTATGCGAACAGTCATGGATTTTCCGGCGCGGAACGCAGCACGCATTTTTCCCTCAGTTGCTCCCTGATCGCCGGAGCCAATGATTCCATGCAGCGGGATTACTGGTATTCGAGCGCATTGCGTTACTCCGACCTCGAAGCAGCCGCGAGTATCGGTAAGCAGGCAGCGGAGCGCACGATTCGCCGGATGAATCCTCGCAGCATCGACACCGGAAATTATCCCGTGTTGTTTTCAGCTGAAACCGCGCGCAGCCTGATTGGTCATTTCCTCGGTGCGGTTTCCGGTGGGGCGCTTTATCGCCGCGCCAGCTTCCTGCTCGATTCGGTCGATACCAAACTATTTCCGGACTGGTTTTCATTGCTGGAACGGCCGCATATTCCGCGTGGTTTTCGTTCGGCCAATTTCGATGCCGAAGGCGTCGCAACCTGCGAGCAGCATCTTGTCCAGAACGGCGTGCTGAAACATTATTTGCTGGGTAGTTATTCCGCACGCAAGCTGGGTCTGCAAAGTACCGGCAATGCCGGTGGCGTACATAATCTGGATGCGACCGCCAATGCCGGCGACCTGAACGAGATGATTCGCAACATGGGGCGTGGTTTGCTGGTGACTGAATTGATGGGGCAGGGTGTCAATGCCATCACCGGAGACTATTCGCGCGGCGCGGCAGGTTTCTGGGTGGAAGGTGGGCAAATCCAGTATCCCGTCGACGAAATCACCATTGCGGGTAATCTGAAGACCATGTTTCAGGCCATTGAGGCGGCCGGATCGGATGTCGATTTGCGTTCTCATATTCGGACGGGTTCAATCCTGATCGGCAATATGACGGTTGCCGGCGAGGCTTGACTTGACATAATCATCACATCAGGCGAACCTTCACAGGTGCCTTGGGTGGCATGAATATTTTTCATTTATCGGGAGGGGATTATGAGTGAAGTTTCTCAGGAAGAAAGAACCATGGGGATGGTTGCCCATCTGATTTCATTAGTGGGTTTTGTTATTCCATTTGGCAATATCATCGGACCACTAGTTATCTGGTTGATGAAGAAAGACACTATGCCGTTCGTCGATGATCAAGCTAAAGAAGCGCTCAATTTCAATATCACGGTTGCGATTGCAGCCGTTGTAAGCGGCATTTTGACTCTGGTTCTGATCGGCTTTATTTTAATGATAGTTGTCGGTATTGCATGGCTTGTGCTCACCATCATGGCTGCAATGAAAGCGAACTCGGGCGAGATGTATCGCTATCCGTTCACGCTCCGCTTGGTCAAGTAAGTTTCAGCAGTTTTTGAAAAAGCCCGGTTCGCCGGGCTTTTTTTATTGGCTGCGATTTGCCGCATAGGCGGCAATATAGGAAAGGGCGGAAGTATCCCGCTTTAGCGACGACAAACTGGCCTGCATTTGTTCGGCATGGGCATCGAGCAATTTTTTTGCTTCATTCATGCCGAGTAGGCGTGGATAGGTAGATTTGTTTTGCTCGATGTCTTTGCCAGCAGTCTTTCCCAGTTGTTCGGAGCTGGCTTCGATATCCAGGATGTCATCGCGAATCTGAAACGAGAGGCCGAGCATATTGGCAAATTGGTCAAGCCTTGCAAGTTCGTCGGCATTGGCATTGCCGATCAAGGCGCCCATGCGCACACTGGCGCGAATAAGGGCCCCGGTCTTGAGTGCATGCAGTGCTTCCAGTGCCTTCAGGCTCAAGACCTGATTGGTGGCATCCATATCCATTTGCTGGCCACCACACATGCCGGACGCTCCGGAAGCTTCCGCGAGACAACGCAGCGTGGCGATGCGGACCGCATCGCTGGCTTCGGCCTGCGTCAGGCTCAGATAGGCCTGGGTTTGCAGCGCATCACCGGCAAGTATCGCGGTGGCTTCATCAAATGCGATATGCAAGGTCGGTTTGCCGCGCCGGACATCGTCATTGTCCATTGCCGGCAAATCGTCGTGAATCAGGGAATAGGCGTGGGTCATTTCAACGGCGGCCGCGGCGGCATCCAGCGCTTCTTCCGGAGCATTGAACAACGCGCCGCTCGCATATACGAGGCAGGCGCGGATACGCTTGCCGCCACCCAGCGTGGAATAGCGCATTGCCTGATGCAGGCGTTTCGGTTCAGTGTTTTCGGAGGGAAGTGCGGCATCGAGAACGGCTTCTACGCGATTACGCCAGCGCTCGATGTCAGCTTTCATCGGAATGGAAATCCGATGCCGTCTCGGGTTTTTCCGGGTTGCTCAACAAACGTACCCGCAGCTCTGCCTGTTCCAATTCGGTTTGGCATTGGCGATATAAGCCCACTCCGCGTTCATAGGCAGCCAGTGAATCGTCCAGGCTGAGATCGCCTTTTTCCATTTTTTGCACGAGGGCTTCAAGCTCGTCGAGCGAGCGTTCGAAGGGGACGGATGCCGGTATGGTGTCGGTTTTTTTGGTGGCCATGACTCTAGTTTGATTGCTTACGTGCAATGGGTCAAACGATATGCCTGAATCGAATGTCGTACGACTGGCATAAGGCTTCAAATCGCGCTGACAGCAATACATCGCCAACGGCCAGACATTCCCCCGCCGCAGTGAAAAGCAGGGGGAGTCGGCGCCTTTCCCAGGGCGGGATGCCAAGCTCCTGCAGGCAGTTCTTTACGCTGGAATGGTGTTCCCGATTGGCGAGCCGGATATTCTCGCCGCCTTTTCGCAGGCTAACCGATAAGTTGCTGCCAAAGGCGTTCTGTACCAGCGATGCAATGCTTGTCGGCGGGTCGCGGGATTCAAAACCCCAGCAGTCGCCATTCGGCATCGTGAACGAACTATCGCCGTTCCAGAAACATTGCCAATCTTCAGGCATCCCGGCATCTGTCGCGGATAGATAGAGGCAATCACGCCAGCGCGTAATTTCAGTATCGGCCCATCGCACTTGTGCACTCGCATCCTGTTTTGCCGACAACACCGACTGCTCTATTTCCTGAAAAATGTTGGCAGGTAAGGGTGATGCATC
>JAKQKT010000109.1 GCA_029560515.1 Pseudomonadota bacterium | reverse complement strand
CCGGGTACGGAAAACGTGGCGCCAGCCGGAACCGCTGCCAGTCGCTTCACGTTACGCATCTGCTCTTTTGTGAGTGTGCGAGCAAAGCTGATGCGACTGAGGTGACCAAGAACATCTTGTTCGGACATCACCAGCGCTTGCGTGGCCTGTGTGTAGCTATGGGCCGCACGACTGCTCTTTTTTAAAAGAACCTCAGCCTCCGACGATATCTGCAAATCGGTGCCAACCTTCATGCCAAAACTACGGATCATTGCTGAAATGTGCGGCCGCAATGCCACGAAGCTCCACCAGGGTACGGTCAAGGTGTGACCGCCCTCCATCATTGCCTCATCCGAGCACGACATTACCATTCCACGCATCATCGAAAACCATGGAGTCAGCTCATCCGCTGCATCCCAGGAAAGCAAGGTGCGTCGATCGCTTGCTCGGTAGCCGAGCTTAAGCATGGTCTCCAACCCATTTTTCAATGACGTCAAGCTTCTTGCGCATCTCTTCGATCTGCGCCAACACGCCATCGGTCGACGATTCCGGCTTCAAGGCATCGGCAATGATCGATTGCAGATTTGCGTTAGCGCGAGCCAGTATCTTGAGGAGGTAGTCCGCCTTTTTGCGGTCCTTCTTCATCTCCTCCTGACTGGCAATGGCTTCGACAATGATCTGACGCGCCTTACTAGGGTCTGTTCACAATCAAGCCAACCAGACGAAAGCGCAGGCGAGATGGATGAAGGACAGGAAAGACTTGGCGAGTTTGTCGTAACGCGTGGCGATGCGTCTGAAATGCTTGAGACGAGCGAAGAAGCGCTCGACCAGATTGCGAGCGCGGTAAAGATGCCGATCGAACGTGCGCGACGTCAGGCGATTGGACCGGGGCGGAATCACTGCTTCGGCGCCCGTTGCCTCGATTCTTCTCACAAAATGGTCGGCATCGTAGCCCTTGTCGGCGACCACGGCTTGGCACGACAGATTCTCGATCAGTGCCGAAGCGCAATCGATATCGGCGATCTGTCCGGCCGAGAGGATGATGCGGACTGGATTGCCCAGTGCATCGACGGCCACATGCAGTTTGGTCGTCAGTCCTCCGCGCGAACGACCGATTTCCTGACTGCCCGCTTTTTTTGGGCGCCAGAGGAATGTTGGTGGGCACGGACAATGGTGGAATCAATAAACAGTTGCTCCATGTCGGCATCGCCGCCCAGTACATTGGCCACCCGCTCCCAGACGCCCTTGTCTCGCCAGCGGGAGAATCGCATGTACGCACTGTGCCATCTGCCAAACTCGTTGGGCAGATCCCGCCATGGACTCCCGGTGCGCAAGATCCAAAGCACTGCCTCGACGAAGAGACGGTTGTCCTTGGCCGTACAACCAGGATCACTGGCCTTGCCCGGCAAGAGAGATTCAATACGCGCCCACTGGTCATCTCGCAACATCTTTCGGTTCATCCTGACTCCACCCAAAAGTCAGGATATGACCACATTCAGGCCACTGTGAACAGCCCCTTTCTATGTCATTGATTGTCAACAACTTATTCGGCCGACTTTGCATATGGCATTATCGAAACCGCTTGATTGTGAACAGGCCCTAGAACGTACGGCATAATCCAAATCAAATAACGCGCCCAAAGGAGACCGCACATGGCCCGCCACTACACCACCAAAGATTTCTTCCGGCAAATGCCGAATGCCCTGCTGGCGCGCTTTTTCCGTGCACGCGGCCTGTTCGCCGATTTCGATTTTTCGGCGCTCAAGGAAACCAAGCCGGATGCGCTGTTCGCCGCTTGGCTGTATTTACCCGAAGCCCGGCGCAAGGAGATAGATGCTGAATTCAGCGATATTTTCGAAATGAGCTGCGAAAAGGGTTTTCACGCTATTCTGGACGAGGCCGAATGGCAATTAGCCACAGCAGAGGAATATCAGGCATTGGTCGAAAAACTCTCCGCCCTGCCCAATCACTACGAGCGCGCCATGCTCACTTTTCTGGAACACAACGAATGCTGG
>JAKQKT010000107.1 GCA_029560515.1 Pseudomonadota bacterium | reverse complement strand
GTGCTGACGAACATAATGCCACAGCCCTTGTTTGCATCAAGTATTGACTGGCTTTTTGTCACGACTGTTTACATTGATGTCGCGCAGTAAAAATGGCGGGAGATTGCGATGTTGGATGCATCGGTTTCTCACGCCATTTTTTTGTGATGTAAATCTCCATAACCGATCGAGCGGTCATGGAGATTGATTTGTAGTATTACGGGAATTGCAGCGGTGGAACGATCGTTGCCGGAATGCCGACGGAAGTCGAAGTAATCGCCGTTACTGGCCAGCCAGTACCGCCGGTGGAAGCAGAGCAACCAGTGGTCACGTTATCAATCGATGCTGCCGTAATGCCAGAGCCTGCGACGGATTCGAAATTACTGTTGGACGTCGTGATCTTATAAAACTGGCCTGACGTGGAACGAAAAATGATCTTGCCGTAGGTGATAGAGCCCACGCTGCCATTCAGTACTGCAGTGCCGGTGCAGCTCGCGCCGGAATACCAGGTTTGCCGGTTGCTAACCGTGCCATTCCACAGAAGGTTGTACTGATATCCCTGGGAATTGAGTACCGTAACGCCGGTGGTATTGACCGCCAGCAAAAGACCCAGCACGACGCCGTTGGCATCTCGAACCGTAGGGCCAGAGCCTGAGGGCCCGGCCGGTCCGGTTGCTCCGGTAGCGCCAGTCGGACCCGCTGGACCCGCCGGTCCAGCCGGACCAGCGGCACCAACCGTGCCGGGAGTGCCTTGCGGACCAGGGGCGCCGGTAGGGCCCGCCGGTCCAGCGGGACCCGTCGCACCGGCTGGCCCGATATTACCGGTTAAGCCGGTAGGGCCTTGTGGGCCAGAAGCTCCCGTCGGTCCTTGCGGTCCGGCAGGACCCGTTGCTCCGGTCGGACCGGTCGCACCCGTAGCACCGGGAAGCCCGGGCGCTCCCTGTGGACCAGGGATGCCGGGAGCACCCATCGGACCGGGCGCTCCTGCGGGACCTGTAGCACCCGCAGGGCCAACAGGGCCTTGCGGACCCGCTGCGCCAGCCGCTCCGGCCGGCCCAGCAGGGCCAACGCCACCCAGCGTCAGGTTGTATCGGGTGTCGTAATAACGAGCGAGCGGCGGATAGTTGGTGGATACGGTAAGTGCGTAATCACCGGCGGGCGGCAGGCCGCCAGGGAAAGTACAGACAATGACGGAAGTGCTGCTGCCCTGCGCACAGAAATTCTTGATGTCGCCGGGCATGCCGGCTTCACCCAGGGTGATTTTTACGGTGGAGTTGCGAAGCAATGCCGCGCCGGAAATGAAGAATCGATTGTTCGGGTTGTCCACGAAAACAGCATCGATGCGCGGAACTTCCTGCGCCAGGACCGACGATGCCGCCAGTAGAAAAAATGTGCCTGCAACGCCCGCGCTGACACGGCGGACGTGTTTTTCAAGATTATTCATGATGAGCCCCTGTGACTGTGCCGATAGAAAAGCGAATCCTATATAAGGAACGCCGACAGCCCAAAGTCCTGAGCCGCATCGAATCATGTCAGCAAGTTGGAATGTTCACCAGTGCGCTAGCGCACATAGACGAACCGGGGAATGTTTACGGGATTGGCCGTCCTGTTTCGTTGCGTAAATCCGTTCCGAACTTGACAGAGCAAATGCCCTTCTGTAATTTCTATACAGAACGTTTTGTACAGTTATGGCCATGACCCGACCTCCCGCCTCCAAAGAAAAAGTACTTCAGGCCGCCGAGCGCATTGTTCAGCGGCAAGGTGCCGGCAGCCTGACCTATGACCAGCTGGTCAAGGAAAGCGGCGTCACCCGGGGTGGCATTACCTATCATTTTCCAACCAAGGACCTGCTGTTGCGGGCCCTGATGGAGCGGGACATGGCGCAATGGGATGCCATGGAAAAATCACTGCGACCGCGTCTGGACAACGAGGAAGCCGCCGATCTGATCGGCAGCCTGCGAGCCATGACCCGGACCTGCGATGAGCAAAGGCGTTTTGTTGCCGGCATGCTGAGTGCCGTTACGCATGATCAGGAATTGCTCGAACCGGTTCGCGAAATGAATCGCCAGCGCTACGGCAGCCAGAAAGGCACGCCAAAAGAAATCAATATCATGATTCTGGAACTCGCCTCTGCCGGTTTGTTCTGGCAAGACATCACCCGCTGCCATGTGATGCCCGAAGCGATGCGTAAAAAAGTGATTGCACGGATCGAAGCGCTCGCCAAGGAATGGACGGAATGAGTGCGGGGAATGAGGGGCAATGTTCGATCCGGATGCTTCCGGACACAAAAACACATTCGGCAAGGCCGGCCGTGGTCGGTACAACAAGCTGTAACAAATAATCCACACACTCCCGCGCACGCGGGAATTCTTTTTTGAACTTTGGGGCTGGGTATGCGCAAGACTAAATTATCAATCGGTTTGACGGTGTCATTTTTAAGCGCGGCGTTATTGGCGGGCTGCAGCGGCGGTGCCCAGCAGCAACCGCCACCGCCACAGGTCAATGTGGCCCAGGTCGTGCAGAAAAAAGTGCAACTCTGGGACGAATTCAGTGGCCGCATCGAAGCGATTGATACCGTCGAATTACGGCCACGGGTTTCCGGTTATCTTGCCGCCGTGCACTTCCATGAAGGCAGCGAAGTCAAACGCGGCCAGCTGCTTTTCTCGATCGATGACCGCGAATATCGCGCCGCCGTGGACAGCGCAAGAGCCAATGTGGCGCGTGCCCAGAGTCGCGTGGCACTGGCCCGCACCGAACTTGCTCGTAGCGAACGGCTGATCAAGGAACAGGCGACATCGCAAGGCGAACTCGATCAGCGTCGTGGCGAACTTCAGCAGGCACAGGCAGACCTGAGTTCGATGCAAGCCGCCGTTACTCAAGCCGAATTGAATTTGAGTTTCACCAGGATCACTTCGCCGATCAATGGCCGCATCGGCGCGGCATTGGTGAAACCGGGCAATCTGGTGTCTCCCGGCACCAGTTTGCTATCTACCGTGGTCACGATGGATCCGATCTACGTCACCTTCGAAGGCGACGAACAGGTGTATCTGAAACACCAGGCCATGTCGCAGAACGGACAGCGGAAAAGTTCGCGTGATGCCCGCAATCCGGTGCAGGTCGGCTTGGCCAATGAAACCGGTTATCCGCACAAGGGCGAGATGGTTTTTGTCGACAATCAGCTGAACGCCGGCACCGGCACCATTCGCGCGAAAGCGGAATTGCGAAATACCGATGACGTTTTCACGCCTGGCCTGTTTGCGCGTGTACGTCTGCTCGGTAGCGGCGAACAAACCGTATTGCTGATTCACGAAATGGCGGTATCGACCGACCAGGACCGCAAATTCGTTTATGTGCTCGGCGATAAAAACGCGACCGTTCGCAAGGATGTCGTACTGGGTGAAAGCGTCGATGGTTTGCGTGTGGTGAAAAAAGGTCTCGATCCCAAAGACATCGTGGTCGTGAACGGCGTGCGGAAAATTTTCTATCCCGGTGCGCCGGTTGCTCCGATCACCGTGCCGATGGACAAGCCTGACCAGGCACCGCCTGCGCCTGCCAATCCTGCTGCCGCAAAAGCCGGAAAATAATCATGAGCAAAGAACACCACATGGATGCGTCCAAGTTTTTCATCGACCGCCCGATTTTTGCGGCGGTTTTATCCATCCTGATTTTCACGGCCGGGCTTATCGCGATTCCGCAATTGCCGATCAGCGAATATCCCGATGTCGTGCCGCCGTCGGTGCAGGTTACCGCCTTGTATCCCGGTGCCGATCCGAAAACCATTTCCGAAACGGTGGCCGCACCGATTGAAGAAGCGGTCAACGGCGTCGAGAACATGACCTACATGAAATCGGCTGCCGGTTCCGACGGCACGATGAGTTTGACCGTTACCTTCAAGCAGGGCACGGATATCGACCAGGCTGCCGTACGCGTGCAAAACCGCGTGCAGCAGGCCTTGCCGCGTTTGCCGGAAACCGTGCGTGCACTCGGCGTCACCACGGCGAAAAGTTCGCCGAACATCACGATGGTCGTGCACCTGACCTCGCCGAACAAAACCTACGACTCGCTCTATCTTTCCAACTTCGCGAACTTGCGGGTGAAAGATGATCTGGCGCGTCTGGATGGCGTGGGCCAGGCATTGGCTTTCGGTGCCGGTAACTACGCCATGCGCGTCTGGCTGGATCCGCAAAAAGCGGCAGCGCGTAACTTGACCGCAACCGAAATCGTCAATGCCATCCGCGAACAAAACGTGCAGGTTTCGGCCGGTAGTATCGGTGCATCGCCGAATCCCGGCGGCGCTCCCTTGCAGCTGTCGATCAATGCCCAGGGTCGTCTGACCACGCCGGAAGAATTCGGCGACATCGTGTTGAAAAGCGAAGGCGGTGCATTGACGCGTCTGAAAGATGTGGCACGCGTCGAACTTGGCTCGCAAACCTATGCGCTGCGTTCATTGCTGGATAACAAAGACGCCGCCGCGATCGTGATTTTCGAAGC
>JAKQKT010000099.1 GCA_029560515.1 Pseudomonadota bacterium | reverse complement strand
ATAGACCTGCAAGGTGGTGGCGCCTGCCACGACTTGCTGGCGGTTGCCGAAGAAATTGGTCTCGATTTTGTATTTGCCCGGCTTGGCATGACGCAGCGAAAACTCTTCCGGTCCATAACCTCCGGTGAAATCATCCGACATACGGCCGCCCTGATAGGTCGACTTGTTGCCGTAGAAACATTTCTCGCCGTTGGGGTCGGTCACCCACAGGTCCATATCGCTGTTGTCGGCGTCCCAGGTCAGGATCACGCGCAAATCCAGCGGCATGTTTTTCAGCAAGCGCGGATCCATATTGGCGGTGTCGAGTTTCTGCTTGCTGGTCGCGATAATGCCGTTGAGTTCTGCCAGCGCGATCAATTCGATTTCGGCAAAGCGGCCGTCCCAGGGGCGCAGTACGACTTCATACAGTTGTTCAATCGCTTTCTGATCCTGATGCGCGGCGGCATAGGCCAGACCCAGATCGCGGAACGATTGCGGTTCTTCCTCGGCAAGTTGCTGCACTTTTTCAAATGCCGGAATCGCGAGTTCAGGCGCACCGGCCTGTATCAATCGATACCCGAGAATTCGAAGTATCTGGCGATTTTCGAGATCCATCTCGGCAAGGTTGGAAAGCACGCGCAGTGCCAGATCGCGCTGGTTTTTTTCCAGCAGCATATCGGCAGCATCCAGGAAGAAAGCGCTGCTATTGAGGTAGCCCGGTTTTTCGTCGAGATAAATCGCGTACAGGTTTTCGCTGCTTGCCGCTTTCATGCGCTGGATATAGGGCGCGTCGGCGGTCCATTTTTTCAGGGTGATGGAAGCAGTAGGGCTTCGCAAGCCCGAATCATCCGAGCCGGCAATATTCTCTCTGGTAAGCGCTTGAGCGGGTTGCGCGCTCTCGGCATTGCCCCGGCCTATTCTGGAGCCGGTAACGCTGATGGTATCGAGTTGCGACGCATCCGCTGAAGCTGCTGCATCCTCCGGGACTACCGGTGACGGAGGAGATGACATCGCCATCGCTGCTACTGGTGCCGGACTTGAAATCCGTTTTTTAGCAGACGGCAAATTTTTCGGAAACACCTTGTTCCACCACGCATATTTCTCATCGAACATGCGCACAATCTTGTCGAGTTGCAGATCGCGACTCGTCTTGCGTTGCAGATCGCGTTCGCCGACCAGTTTTGCATACTCATCGCGTAGCTCTTCCGGCGGTGCGATGTCGTAACGCACGTAATCGGCAACGGTATCGAGCACGATCAGGGAGGTTTCGCGCGTCGGCAAACCAAAGCTTTCGCCGATGCGGCGGATGGCGGCGCGATTCAACTCGTGATTGGCATCCAGTGAATGCAGACGATAACTGGCCCAAAGGCTTGCTGCCAATGGATGCTCGGCGGTATCCGAATTGATGGCTAAATCCATTGCTGTTTTTTTACCGCCTTGTGATAACACGAGGGAAAGCTTCGCATCGGGACTCAACAAGCGTCCAGCAACGCGCAACAGACCATCCTGCGGGTCGCGAGAAGAGAATTCCAGATCGGTAACGCCGCTGCCATCGAAACTTTCCAGATGCACGCCGCTGCTTAACAATGCTTGAGCAGCCTGCTCAAGCAATGTTGCCTGCAGCGGAATATAACGGCCGCCGGTGATTTCCGACAAGGCAGAGAGTCGAACCGGGTCGGCACTGACGGCAGAATTGATCGCATAAAGACGCTGCGTGTTGGCCAGCACCGGGAAGGGCGTATTGCCATAATTGCTCAGGCCATCGCTGAACAGCAAATACTCGCCGACATCTTTTTGCACCGGCCATTGCGACAGTGCGCTTGCACCGTCATACACCGTGTTTTTCAAGGAATTTTTCAATGCGCTCCAGTCGCCATTCCGAATCCGGAACGTTTCGCTTATTTCGGGCCGGTCGCGCAAACGCGTCAATCGCACCTCGACATTGCCGGCCTTCCTGAAATAGCGATCAAGTAAGCCGAATTCCAGATCATGATTGCGCGTCGCGCCTGAGCCCGAGCTGTCCCAGAGCAATCCCAGAACGCTTGCAAGCGGTCGCTCCTGGTTTATGCCGGCGACGGGAATTTCGGCAATAAAATAGTTTTGGCCGTTGAACATTTGCGTATAGGTCTGCGGCTTGTCGCTGGCCGGAATTTGCAGGGTCAAGGTGCCACTAGGCGAAAAATCATTTTTCGTTACCAATGCTTCGAACCGTTTTGCATGGCGCTTGAATTCGAGCTCACTGAAACTGCCGATCGTTTTCGGTGCCTTGTTGATGCCGTTGGCTTTCAGGCCAAGTTCGAAGTTTTTCAGCTTCCTGCCAAAAGCCATCGGCAGCGTGTAAAGCCAGTTAGAATCAAGTCGTTTCAGCGATTCGGAATAACGCAGCTCCACCGTGCGGACGCCTTTGGCGGCGATCGGATAAATGCGCAATTTGAAATTATTGCCCTGGGTATTTTCCAGTAAACCGGGATCAACGCCTCGTCGTTCAACCTCTTCAAATACCTGGCGACCCTTGGCTTTTTCGACGGGTACCGCTTGCCGCATCCTGCCATTCATGTCGAGCGCGAATGCGGTGATTTGTTGGCCATCGAGCAGGGGGAACTGCAGGTTGCCTTCGAGCACGCGATTGTTCGGGTTGAAGAAAGTCATGCGGACGGTGGTTTCCGCCAAACCGCCACTGATATTGCTTTCGATCTTGAGGCTTTGCAGTTCTATTGCCTGCTCGCCCTTGATGGTTTCGATTAATGGCCTTGTACTGCCGACTTGGGCATGAGCGGCCGGTATGCAGGCAGCCGTGAGAAAAGCGAACGCCAATAATTGTCGAAACATGTGATCCCCTTGCTGTACTTTATCCGGTGTCATATACAACGGCTGACACGCAGTATGGGGTTAAACCTTCGCTAGGCGCCAGCGAAGCGGGTCTCAAAAACTTCGGAAAGCTTCGATGATTCTTGTCAGGTCTTCATCGTCGATATCGAGATGCATCACCAGGCGTATTCTGGAATTACCTGTCGAAAGCTTGATGTTTCGAAACTGCATATGAGCGGCGAGAGCGGCGAGGCGATCTTTCGGTACGGTGATGAAAACCATGCTGGTAAATGCACCGTTAACCTCGATTGCCGGAATATCATTTAGCGCATTTGCCAGTTCGGCTGCACGGCGATGATCATCCGCCAATCGTTCGACATGATTATCGAGTGCGTAATTCGCCATTGCGGCCAGCAAGCCGGCTTGACGCCAGCCGCCACCAAGCACTTTCCTCCAGCGGCGCGCTTTTGAAATCAATTCTTCCGAGCCCAGCAATATCGAACCCACCGGAGCGCCAAGACCTTTGGAAAAACAAACCGATACGCTGTCGAAATGTTTTGCGATTTCTCTCGCGTGAATTCCCTGCGCGACCGACGCGTTGAACAAGCGTGCGCCATCAAGGTGGAATGCAAGTTGGTGTTGTTTTGCCAAGGCTGCCGCCTCCGCGATATAGCTCTGCGGCAATACACGGCCCCACCAGGTATTTTCCAGCGTAAAACAACGCGTACGCGCAAAATGCGGATCACAGATCGGCTTGATGGCAGCAGCTACCATCGCCAAATCCAAGGTGCCATCCGCTTGCTGCGGAATCGGCTGCGGTTGAATCGAACCCAGAACCGCCGCGCCGCCGCCTTCGAATTTATACGTGTGCGCTTCGCTGCCGACAATATATTCGTCGCCGCGTTCGCAATGCGCCATCAAGGC
>JAKQKT010000065.1 GCA_029560515.1 Pseudomonadota bacterium | reverse complement strand
GCGGGTCGCTTCGATGTTGTTATTGCGAGCCGCGTAGATCTTTTACATGGCATTTACAATGCACTGCGGAAGCATTTTCCGGGAGCAAAGCTGATTTTTGATACGGTGGACTTGCATCATGTGCGGGAAATGCAGGAAGCGGAGATCGTCCAATCCGACACTCTGCGAAAAAATGCGATGGCGACCCGTACGCGAGAGTTCGCATTGATAGAAAAATGCGACGAGACCTGGGTAGTTAGTGAATCCGAACGTCACTCATTGTCTTCAACTTTCCCTGGAAAAAACATCCGCCGCATTTCCAATATCCACCCGCTTCGTCATGGGATACCGGCATTCGGCGATCGCAAAGGAATTTTGTTCGTGGGCAATTTCAGGCATCCGCCCAATCAGGATGGCCTGCAATGGTTTCTTGAATCGTCCTGGCCGACCGTGCATGCAGCACGACCGGACATTACACTGAACATTGTGGGAGCCGGGGCGCCGGAGCAATGGATAAAGAAATTCGAATCCATGAATGTCGCATTTCTGGGCCATGTGCAGGACATCGAGAAATGCATCGACGATGCCCGCATCAACATCGCGCCATTACGTTATGGCGCGGGCGCAAAAGGGAAAATCAGCCAGGCATTGGCATCGGGTCTCCCATCCATTGCCACCGGCATTGCAGTAGACGGCATGTACCTTAGGAACGGCGAATCGGTAATTCTGGCGGAGACCCCGCAGGCCCTTTCCGATTCCATACTGGCCTTTTATGAGAACGAAACACTCTGGAATCTCGTTTCCAAGAACGCATATGCAGTCGCGGAAGATTTTTTTTCCGAACGTGCGGCCGAACAGGAAATACGGACAATGCTTTTATCTTGAAATGCACAGGCTGAAAACAATATGAGCCAATACATCGCCAACTACATGTGGAATTTCAAGCCCTCCGAAAAAAGTCCCGTTCCGGCGACATGCATTGATTCCAATAAAAATTTCTTCTGCGAAACCAATATCCTGTCCCCTGGCGATATTGAGCCTTTGGTGAAGCACTATCCACGCTTGGAAAAACTATGGGGCCGCATTCCACACTGGATCATCAAGGCAGATCTGGGCCGCCTGCTCCATATCTATTTCCACGGCAATTTCTATTTCGACATTGATTGCAGGATCAGGAAAAATATCCCGTTAAAATCCGGCAATTTCCTGATTCTATTTACGGAAATGATCGTCAAGCATGTCAATAAACTGGGGCCACGGGAATGCAAGAATCCTGAAAACGTTCTGAGAATTGCCAACTATGCTTTCGGCACGAATGTCATCAGGCATCCCTTTCTCGAAGAGGTTATTCTTGAGTGTATCGAACGACTTGCATTCCTGATCGATTCGGACCCCTCCGACCTGCACCAAACCGATATTCTCTGGGTTTGCGGGCCCGATGTAATCACCAGCATTTATCATAAAGCCGGGCATCGATATCCGGATCTCGTGCTGCTGGATACCAGCTATCTTTCGCATCTTTGTCATGGGTCATGGCGAGAATAATTGGCAATCAAGCGGGATTTCGTTACTCCCGGTTGCATTCGCGGGCGCTTTACCATCCGAATACTCGCGCACCAAAGAAGCAATACAGATTGTTTTCTTTTTAGAATACGTCAGCTTCATTCGAATAATATAAAAACCGGCCTTTTCAAGCCCAGCCTTGTTTTCGATCAACAAGGGAAATTTTATTTCCGTACCGGAAATTAGCTGGTCATTCCCGCCAATTACAGACTCCGAACGATCCTCAATCTTGGTGAGCTCGGGAAAACAGAATCTACCCAGTGCCGCTGTATCTGAATAAACTCGCCACTTGCCGGCAATAAACTGAATACTGCAAAAGCACTCGTTTTTTGTTTTCACGGAACGTCGCGACCCGTCTTCAAATTCGACATTGATGGCAACCGCATAAAGCGCAGATGCCGCAGAAGAAAAAACAAGGGACGCCGCAAATAGCAAAGCAACAGTGTTTCCTTGGAAATTTCGGTTATGCATTGCCTACTCTCAGCTTTAGAAAATTACATGAGCATAAAACGATAACCCATCTATCCCAATCGTCTCGCTTCCTGGATTCCCGGGACCGCATTCAGGCGTCCGAGCAAATCACTGAGTTGTTCGAAATCGCTCACTTTCAGCAAAAAATTGATTTCGGCCATACCATGACTCGCATCGATTCTTGATTCCACTCCCTGAATCTGTACTTCGTTCTGCCCGATGATGTTGGTGATGTCTTTCAGCAGCCATTTGCGATCAAAGGCACGCACGACCACGTTCACAAGATAACGGGATTTATCCGATTCACCCCAATTGACCGGCAGGCAACGGTCTTCGTGCTGACTCAGTAATCGTTGCAGCGATGCACAGGAGGCCCGGTGGATACTGACTCCGCGCCCGCGCGTCAGGTAGCCGATGATTTCATCGCCGGGAACGGGCTGGCAGCAACGCGCAAGCTGCGTCAGTAAATTGCCGACACCTTCCACCGTAAATTGTCCGGCGTTTTTCTTGATCGCATACTTTTTCGGGGTGATTTTTACGACTTCGGGTAGCTTGCTGGTTTGCTGGTGCTCGTGCAGGGCGCGGCTGACCTGGTTCGGACCGACATCGCCCAACGCGAGCGCAAGATACAATTCATCGGTATTGGGCAAACGGAATTTTTCGAGAATCGGCGCCAGATCGGCATTCAACAAGGCGACACGACGCAATTCCTTTTCCAGAATGTCACGGCCGGCCTGCAGGTTTCTGGCACGATCAATTTTGTGGAACCAGGCACGCACCTTGTCGCGCGCACGGCCACTGACCAGAAACCCGTTGGATGCCATCAGCCAATCACGGCGTGGTTCGGATACTTTGCTGGTAATGATTTCGATGCGGTCGCCGCTGGCCGGTTTGAAATCTAGCGTCACGATGCGGCCATTCACTTTTGCACCGCGGCAACGATGCCCGACTTCGGTATGCACGTGATAGGCGAAATCAAGCACGGTCGAGCCGTGCGGCAAATCGAACACCTCGCCCTTCGGCGTCAGTAGATAAACCCGGTCTTCCATCAACTCGGTGCTGAAGCCCGCTAGCAGATCATGTGATTCATCGCCATCGCGCTGTTCCAGCAACTGCCGCATCCAGGCCACCTTGCGCTCGAAGCTGGCATCACCCGGACCTCCTTCCTTGTAGCGCCAATGTGCCGCGACGCCCAGTTCCGCGTGTTCGTGCATTTGCGGTGTGCGAATCTGTATTTCGAGCGTGCGGTTTTCGGGGCCCAACACTGCCGTGTGCAAGGAACGGTAATCATTCCCCTTGGGATGCGCGATGTAGTCGTCATACTCCGAGGGAATAGAGGGCCAGAGTTGATGCACGATACCGAGCACGGTATAGCAACTGGGAATATCCTTGACCAGAACCCGGATCGCGCGAATGTCATACAGCTCGCTAAACGGAACATTCTTGCGCTGCATTTTTTTCCAGATGCTGTAGATATGTTTCGGCCTGCCGGCGATATCGGCTTCGATACCGGCTTCCGACAAAGCCTCGCGCATTTTTTGCTTGACCAGCTCGATGAATTTTTCGCGACCGGTACGTTTTTCATCCAGGAGTTTCGCGATTTTCTGGTAGGTTTCCGGCTGCAGATAACGAAAAGCGAGATCTTCCAGCTCCCATTTCATTTGCCAAATACCGAGGCGGTTCGCAAGCGGTGAGTGAATGTCGGCAGTCAATTGCGCCAGAGCGCGCCGCTCGCTTTCGGTATATTGGCTGGCCTGGCGCAAGCGTTGCAGTTGCATCGCCAGCAAGATCGGCACCACGCGCAAATCGCGGATCAATGCCAGTAATAAGCGCCGCAAGCCTTCGGAATTGCCGGGGTTTTCCCTTTGCGCGTGAAGGCTCCAGACTTGTTCGGCAGCCTTGATTCCGTCCAGCAGTGGCTGCAGACGCGACAATCCCTCCTGCTTTGGATTGACCGCAGCGTGCAATGCCGGCCAGTTCGCCAAAGCCGCCGCCAGCAACACGTCCGGGCTGACTTTCAATGCAAGCAGGCTTTCCAGCAGCGAAATCGTCTCCTGCTCTGCCGGTTCGACAGGCAAAGCCGGGGCCAAAGTCTGAATCGCCTGCCACAGCGGGTCGCCACGTTCGGAAGCGACTTTGGCATGCCCCAGCCAATCACTTAGCCTTGGCATGTTGGTGGACGATAAATTCAAGCGGAACCCTGCACAGATTGTGTAAACTTAGGCCTTCGATAGTACAAACATAAACACTCGGGAGCCACCATGCCACGCATTTTTATTGCATTCGTCTGTGCATTTTCGTTAATAGCCACTGCTGCGATCGCGAAAGAATTCTCTAGTGTCGAAGAACAAATGTCATCGCGTGAATTCAAATCCGCCGGCCTCGACAAGTTGAGCCCCGAAGAGCTCGCTGCACTCAATGCCTGGATTCGCACCAACCAGCCTAGCGGCGTCTCGTATACCGCACGCCCCACTTCGGAAGATCCGGCACGTATCGGACTCAAGGGTTCGGAAGTGCGCGAGTTGATTACCACCAATGTTATCGGCGTGGTCAAGGGTTTCAGCGGCGGCACCATTTTCAAAATGGAAAACGGCCAGACCTGGCAAGTGGATAGCGGCGAGCTGGCAGGCATCAAGGCGATGACCAATCCCAAAGTGACAATCCGTCCGGCCATCATCGGTGACGGCTGGCGCTTGCAGATCGAAGGCTACAACACCGTCGCGAAGGTCAGGCGCGTCGAGTAAGCATTTCGAGTTGTTTCGCCAGACGTTTGGCTGACACGGATCGCTGCGTACCCAGTTCCTGCGCAAACACCTGGACTCGCAGCTCTTCACAATCCCAGCGAAATTGTTGCCAGGCCAGATCATGCATCTGGCCTTTTTCTTGTGCGTCGACCAGCGCATCGGTGAATTTTTTCAATTCCAGCATGCGTGCCTGGTCCTTGACCGGATCGGCCAATGCGCGTTCCGCACGCAGGGCAATTGCTTTCAGGTAACGCGGAAATTCTTTCAGGCCGATGGCCGCTGTTTCACGCAAAAAACCCGGATGCACCAGACTGCGAAGATGTGACTGCAAATCGTCGAGATTCGCGCGCGCCCAGCCCATCAGGTTTGATTCGAGCTTCGGCTTGATCTGCGCGTAGCTCGCCAAAATGGTTTCCGCCAGATTGAGATTTTTTACCGCTTCCGGGAACAGGTCACGGCTCAATGATTGGATACGCGCTTCAAATTGCGTCTTGTCGCGAATATCGGCCAGATCATGCTGCAACAATGCTTTCAATGCCGCGCTGACGATGTCTTCGCGCAATCTTTCCGAACTTTCGATGGCGGCATAAAGCAAGCCGAGCTTGGGCGATACCGGAAGCTGTTTGCGGGCCTGCTTTATTTTGTCGGCCAACGTAAATTCGGCCAGGCGGCGAACACCACGCTCGTGCTCTTGCAGCGCCTGCTCCTTGTCGGCAAATACCTGTAGCGCAACCGTATCGCCCTCATCAACCAAAGCAGGAAATGCCAGCACACCTGCAGCACCTGGAACCTGCAAGGGTATCGTTGAGTCCGGAAATGCTTTCAGGCCTTCCTGCACCAAACGTTCGCCCGCATGCTCGGCAAAGGCTTTTTCGGCTTTTGAACCAAAACGCTTTTTCAGTTCGGCGAGGTCACGCGATTGCGCCAGAATAATTTGCGTCGCGCCGGTTTTTTTATCGGCGACGCGCAAATTCATTTGCAGATGCCTATCGATTGCACTTTCATCGAAATCGATTGTTTGCACCGGCGCGCCGGTTGTTCGCGTCAGAAACCGCGCCAGTTCGCCGGTAATCGCATCTGCCGTTGGTGCAGGATAAGCCTGTGCAAAGGCGCGGGCAAAATCGGGAGCCGGCACATAATTTCTTCGAAGATTTTTGGGAAGGCTTCTGATTAACGCTGTTGCCTTTTCTTCAATCAAGCCCGGCACCAGCCAGCCCAGACGACTACCATCGAGTGCCATCAATAAATGCAGGGGAACATCCAGCGTAACGCCATCGTCTTCGCTGCCGGGTTCGAAACGATAATGCAGCGCGAGCCGGGCGTCGCCAAGTGCAAAATATTTCGGAAAAAGATTGCTTTCCTTGTCACCGTTCGGCAATAGATCGGAGAGTGACCATTCCAGCGTTTTTTTCTTGTCCGGCGCAAGCTTGTGATACCAAGCATCAAAACCCTGTGCGCTATTGATTTCCGCCGGCACGCGATCCAGATACCAGCGCGCCTGCCAGTCTTCATCCACAACGATGCCGGCACGGCGTTGTTTTGCTTCTTCCTCGATGGCTTTCGCGAGCGTGGCGAGATTTCTTTGTACGAGCGGTGAACGCGTATTGATTTCACCGGTCAGCAAAGCCTGCCTGACAAATATTTCGCGCGCTTCGAGCGGATACAGGCCGCCATAATGCATCGGCTTTTTCGCGGCGAGCAACAAACCAAACAAACTGATTTGTTCGTAGCCAATCACCCTGCCCTGCGCACGCGACCAATGCGGATCGAAATGCTTTCGCGCCAATAAATGATTGAGTTCTGCAACCACCCATTCGGGCTCGATTTTTCCGAGCGTCAATCCCCAAATTTTTTGGGTATCGAGAATATTCGCCGCCAGCACCCAGGTCGGCGGCGATTTCGATATCGGCGAACCGGGAAACAAACCGAATTTGCGCTGGCGTGGCGCATCGTAAAGTCCCTTTTCCGACTTGTGGGCGATATTGCCGGGCAAGCCTGCGATCAATGCGCGATGCAGCATGGAGTACTCGGCAGCAATGGAGTTTTGCTGCCAACCCAGTTGTTCGGCGCTGAGTAGAAGCTGACGATGCAGTTCGCGCCATTCCCGCATCCGCAGGAAGCCGAGGAATTTTTTCTCGCACCAGCCACGCAGTTTCGATTGCGTGAATTCTTCGTGTGCATTCTTGTAGGCATCCCAGAGTTTCAGGATGCCGGTGAATTCCGATTGCGGATCGGTAAATTTGGCATGCGCGCGGTCTGCCGCTTCACGGGCATCGGCTGGACGCTCCCTTGGATCCTGGATACTCAGATACGAGGTAATGACCATCATCTCGCGCAGACAATCATGCTGTTTTGCCGCAATCAGCATGCGCGCCAGTTTCACGTCGATCGGCCACTTCGCCATTTGCCGGCCGGTATCGGTAAGCAATCTTTGCTTGTCGACCGCACCCAGTTCGGTGAGTTGCTGCCAGCCATCGGCAATCGCTTTCGAATCCGGCGCATCGATAAACGGAAAGTCTTCCAGCCTGCCCAACCCCAGACTGAGCATGCGCAAAATAACGCCGGATAGAGAGGCCCGTAAAATTTCGGGATCGGTATATTCCGGACGCGACTGGAAATCCGCTTCCGAGTAAAGGCGATAACAAATACCCGAAGCGATACGGCCACAACGTCCCTGACGCTGGTTCGCACTCGCCTGCGAGATCGGTTCGATATGCAGACGGTCCAGTTTCTGTCTCGGACTGTAGCGCTTGATACGTGCAAAGCCGGGGTCGATCACATAACGGATGCGAGGAACCGTGAGCGACGTTTCCGCCACGTTCGTCGTCAACACGATGCGGCGCTGCGGGCCGGGATTGAAAACGCGATCCTGATCTTTTACCGATAACCGCGCATACAAGGGAAGTATTTCGGTGTTGCGATATTTTTTCCGCTCGAGAAGTTGGTGCGCATCGCGGATTTCGCGTTCGCCCGGCAGAAATACCAGCACGTCGCCCATCGGGTCTTCGCGGGTGATTTCATCCGCCGCACGAAGAATGGCATCACTGACCGAAATATCTTCCTTGTCTTGAAGTGCGTCTTCGCCTTCATCGGATAACACCTGTTGCTCGCCAACGGGGCGATATCGGGTTTCGACCGGATAACTTCGGCCTTCCACATTGACAATCGGGGCATCGTGGAAATGTTTCGAGAAACGCTCGGTATCGATCGTGGCAGAGGTAATGATGATTTTCAGATCGCGGCGTTTGGTAACCAGATTGCGTAAATAACCGAGCAGGAAATCGATATTCAAACTGCGCTCGTGCGCTTCATCGATAATCAGCGTGTCGTAGCGTGACAGCCATTTGTCCGAGTGGATCTCGGCCAGCAAAATGCCGTCAGTCATGAATTTGATATAGGTGTTTTCACCGACCTGTTCGGTAAAGCGAACCTGATAGCCGACCGCCGTTCCCATCGGAACATTCAGTTCCTCGGCAACGCGTCTTGCAACCGCACGAGCTGCAATTCGCCGCGGCTGTGTACAGCCAATCATGCCGGCCTGGCCGCGACCCGCCGCCAGACAAAGTTTTGGCAACTGGGTGGTCTTGCCCGATCCGGTTTCACCGGCAATCACGACCACTTGATGCTTGCGAATCAACTCGATGATCTTTTCGGCTTCGCGGGCGACCGGCAAGTCCCCGTCGAAAACCGGTACCGGAGCCTGTTCGGCGCGGCGGGATTTTTCTTCGCAGGATTTTTGGTAGGCAGACTGAAAGGGCAACAGTAGGGCCGAATCCTGTTTTGCGGCATATTTCGACCACAGGCCATGCAGCCTCGATTGGTCGCGGCTCATGGCCAGCTTCAAGTCGGGGCGTACTGGTTTTGCGGTGTCGATTGGCGTCATGAGGGTGTGAAAAGGTGACCGGAAAAGCCACTGAAATGTGACTTGTCATTCAGAAAAAGCGGAGTATCTTGATTACTATGTTGAGCAACTCTGTGCGGGAATTGCCAACCCCCTTATTGTCACATTGTTAGAGGGAATTCGTAATGAAAATCAACGACGACATGAGCCCTGAGCAATGCACCGTAGCTCCGCATGGACGCCCCGCTTGCCACAACATCGCCACACCTTAGGCCAGGACTTACATGTCGAGTACGGTTGAAAGCATAGTTCGCAGCACGGATCGACGCAGGATCGCCGAATCATTGGTGTTCGCGATGGCCGATGCGGTCATGCTTTCGGTGAAGACGCGGGCCTTTGCCTGGAATGTCACCGGCCCTTTTGCGGCTTCACTCCGCCCTATGTTTATCTTGCAACACAAGGACATGGAAATCGCGATTGAAGAAATGTCGATGCGTATTCGTTTTCTCGGCAATCCGGCACCTACGGCTCTGAGCCAATTGCTATCGCTCTCCAATATCCGCGAAGAAGCGGAAGTGCTGGAATGGCGTGAAATGGTCAGCCAACTGGTGCAGGACCAGGCGATAGCCGCACAGTCGGCCAGACAGGTTTACAACTTCGCCGAATTGACTACCGATACCGCAACGCAGGAACTCGTTGCCAGACGAATTACGCGGCATGAGCGCAACGCGTGGGAACTAAAGGCCTTGCTGGAATAGTTTTTGGAAAATGTTGCTTCGGCAGAAATAGAACCATCGCTCGGATGATCAAGCGTTCTGCGGATCTGATATCGATGAGATATAAAAGTGGTGGGTCGTGAAGGATTCGAACCTTCGACCAAAAGATTAAAAGTCTTCTGCTCTACCGACTGAGCTAACGACCCACTTAAATCGACAGTGCCTGGGCACTTGTAAAATCGCGTTTGCCTTTATGCGCCTTGAAACGGGCGGTGCAAACAAGAGCGCGAATTTTAGGCAAAATCCCGGCCTAGAGCAAGTAATAATTACTCTAAAGCCCCACATCCTTGTACATGGCGCTAAACGTAGCGTGTCGGGTCTGCAATTCCGGCATCTTCAAAGCCTGCAGCGCGCAAACGGCAGGCATCGCAACGACCGCAAGCACGACCGTGCTCATCGGCCTGGTAGCAGGAAACCGTGCGCGAAAAATCGACACCGAGGCGAATTCCTTCACGTGCGATATCCGCTTTACTCATTGAAATCAATGGCGCATGAACGCGTAGGCCTGCACCTTCCACGCCTGCCTTCGTAGCAAGGTTGGCAAGATTCTGGAAGGCCGCAAGAAATTCGGGACGGCAATCGGGGTAGCCGGAATAGTCCACCGCATTGATGCCGCAGAAAATATCGTTGGCGCCCAATACTTCCGCCCAACCAAGCGCAATCGACAGCATGATGGTGTTCCGTGCCGGCACATACGTCACCGGTATTCCTTCGGTCGCCGATTCCGGAACGGCAATATCCGAGGTCAATGCGGAGCCGCCAATACTACGAAGATCCACCACGACTGTTTTATGTAATGCCGCTCCCTGCAACTTTGCAAGCTCGTTGGCTGCATCCAGTTCGGCGCTGTGGCGCTGGCCATAGCTGACGCTGAGCGCATGACAAAGAAAACCCTGCTCTTTCGCGATTGCCATCGTGACGGCAGAATCCATTCCGCCGGAAACCAGGATCACTGCTTTTTTAATATTCGTCGACATCTTTCCCGGTTCCTAACGTCCAGTTTCTTCGCCCCACAATTGCTTGTGCAATTGCATTTGAAAACGTACCGGCAACTTGTCGGCCAAAAGCCATTCGGCAAGATCACGCGGTTTTATTTCGGTATAGCTTGGCGAGAACAAAACCTCGCAACGATCGGCCAGACCATGTTCGATCAGCATCGATTTCGCCCATTCATAATCAACAGGACTGCAAATGACGAATTTAATCTGGTCATGCCGGGTCAACAGGGGGATATTCTCCAGGCGGTTTCGATGCTGCTCTTTCGAGTCGGGTGTTTTCAGGTCCATCACGCGACTGACGCGCGGGTCCACATCACCGATATCGATTGCTCCGGATGTTTCCAGGGAAACTTCGTAGCCGGCATCACAGAGTTTCCTGAGCAGGCTGATGCAGCGTTTTTGCGAAAGTGGCTCGCCACCGGTAACGCAAACATGTTTGGCGCCATGTCTGGCCACTTCGGCAAGAATATCGTCGATGTTCCACCAGTCTCCGCCATAGAATGAATAGGCGGTATCACAATACTGGCAACGTAGCGGGCAACCGGTAAGACGAATGAATACGGTGGGCCAGCCAACCGTACGCGCCTCGCCCTGTACCGATAAAAAAATCTCCGTCAGTTTAAGACGTTCCTGGGCACCGGCTTCCACAATGCTTATTGTCCAAGATTCATGGCGCGCAATTGGCTTTGTGCAAAGCGTGCGGCGTCACTCATTGGATACAGACGAAGAACTTCATTGAAGGTATTCCGGGCACGATCTTTCTGACCCAGCTGCGCCTGGCAATAACCGAGTTTGAGCATACCGTCCGGCACCTTGCCGGAATCCGGAAATTGCGACAACAAGCCTTCGAAACTTTGCCGGGCAATCTCGTAATTCTGTGTGACGTAATAGCTTTCGCCGAGCCAATACCAGGCATTCGGGGCCAGCTGCGCTTGCGGATAGGTATCAATAAAAGTTTTGAACAAGCGAGCCGACTCGACGTAGTCTTTCTGTTTCAATGCTTCGAAGGCAACGCCGTAAGCCGCTTCTTCATTAGCCGGATCGGTGGCAACGGCATTACCTGAATTGTTCGTACTCTGCGAAACCGCTGGTTTTAAGACAGGCTTGCTGACGTTCGGTCTTGCCGCCGCTGCTGACGGCGCCGGATTTGCCGGAACACCGGAGGTTTCGAACTTGCCGATCCTCGAATCCAGATCGATATATTGAACGCGGTTTCTTTCTTTCAGTTGTGCATTTTCGTTTTGCAGGGTTTCCACCTGGTCACGCAGTGCTTTCATTTCCGACTGCAATTGCGTCAACCGATTCAACAGCTCGACATTCGCCTGGCTTGCGCCCTGTGTCTGCGAGGAAGTTTTCTGTTCCAGAGTGGCCACGCGTTCGGCCAGACTTTGTTTTTGGGCCCCGGCACTACCGGTGGCCAATAAGGCCACCAGCAGGAAACAGATGCGAACTGTCGAAATAAACTTCATGCTTATTTGCTTGAGTAGCTGATTTCAACGCGACGATTCTTGGACCAGCAATCTTCGGTGGAATCCAGACAGGTCGGACGTTCTTCACCGAGACTGGTGACAGTGATCTGGGAACCGGAACCGCCACTTCCCTGCACTGCAGCAGAGACTGCGTTGCCACGACGCTCACCCAGTGCCACGTTGTATTCGCGGGTACCGCGTTCATCGGCATGACCTTCGAGTGTCATGCGTGCGCTTGGGCGGTCACGCAGATATTTTGCATGGCAGGCAATCGCCGCTTGGAATTCAGGCTTCAGACCATCCTGGTCAAAATCGAAATACACCACGCGCTGGCGCAGGCATTCATCGGTATCGAGATCTTCCGGACCATAAAGACCATCGTCTGCCATCGGATTGGTTTGTGCTCCGTTGTCGGCACCAGAATTGTTATTGGTATTGGTGTTGTCATCGGGCTTCACTTTCTTGGTGCAGGCACCCAAAGCGAGGCAGACAGCCAGTGCAACTAAAACACGCGCGGTGGTTTTCATGGTAAATCCCCTTTTCAAGGTTATGTGGTGGCGTTATTAGATGATATTCAGTTTGGTCTTCAGTTTAATCTGCTTTGTGTCATTTTTGCCTGAATGGTCCCCAAGCAGGTTCGCGCACATCGCCATCTGCCAGCACGATTCTCTGACGCACCCGCCCATCGGCCGAGACTGCGTACAAGACACCACGACGGCCTTCCTTGTTAGCATAAAGCAACATGCTGGCGTTCGGTGCAAAGCTCGGCGACTCGTCGAGGTTGCCGGG
>JAKQKT010000055.1 GCA_029560515.1 Pseudomonadota bacterium | reverse complement strand
CCAGTTGGCCGGCAGGTTCAAGCGTGACCGATGCGCCGTCGCGGGTGAGCGCAATCAACTTGCCGTTTTCTTCATACGGTTGCCAGCCGAACCGCATCAAGCCTCGCAGCATGGCTTCGATGCCGCGGTCACCTTCGTAAGTCGGTGCCCTCAAGTCATCGAGTCGAAAACCGAATTTCTCGTGTTCGGTACCGATGCGCCAGGCCGATTCGGGCTTGTTGCCCCTGGCATGGAATTCCACCAGCTCCTGTTTGTTTTGAATGACGTGTTCAACAACGCTGCTGGGACCGGACATAGAAGAATCTCGAAAAGTATTGTGTTGAGGTGTGGGCTAGACTCTACAATCACAAGCCAGCCATTGAGCCGAGTTTACTCCAAGCATGCGTATTCTTTTGTCAATCCTGTTGCTGCTTGCAAACACGACTGTCGCAGCGCAAACGCTGGAACGCGGCAATGGGCCCGAACCTTCGACACTCGATGCCCACAAATGTCCGGAAGTGGCCTGCGGCAATATCCTGCGCGATCTTTACGAAGGTCTGGTGGCAAAGGACGGCAAGGGCAAGCTGATCCCCGGCATGGCGGAGAAATGGGAAGTTTCCGATGATGGTCGAACATGGACATTCCATCTTCGCGGCAACCTGAAATGGAGCAACGGCGAAACGCTGACCTCAACCGATATTGTCCGCAGTTTCCAGCGCGCGTTTATGCCGATGACCGCGGCACCATTTGCCGAACATTTCGAGGCGATCGAAAATGTCGGTGAAATCATGCGCGGAGAAAAATCGCCATCGCGACTCGGCGTTTCATCACCCGATTCGCGCACTATCGTGATCAGGCTAAAACGTAGTGCCGCACTACTGCAATTATTGACATTGCCAACCGCATATCCGGTGTATTTACCGGCCATCGAAAAATTTTCCGCACAACACACGCGCCCCGGCAATCTGGTCAGCAATGGCGCTTATCGCTTAAATGCCTGGACGCCGCAGTCATTCGTGAAACTGGAGCGCAATCCGAATTTCCGCGAACAAGCCGGCATTCCGAATGTGCGATATCACGTGACCGAGGATGCATCGAGCGAATTGAAACGTTTTGAATCCGGCGGCCTCGATATCACCGAAACACTTCCACCGCAGCCTCTCTTCGCATTGAAACAAAAATTCGGCTCTCAACTTCGGATCTCGCCCTATCTCGGCAGTTTCTGGTTCGGCTTCAACCTGACGCAGCCTCCGCTGAAAAATAATCGTGCATTGCGGGAAGCTCTATCGCTGGCGATTGATCGCGACAAACTGACGCGCTATATCACCGGCTTTGGCGAGCAACCGGCTTATGCATTGGTTCCGCCGGGTACTGCCGATTATTCGCCGGTCGCATTGAACTGGTCGAAAATGACGCAGACCCAACGTGAAAATCTGGCACGCAAAAAATTGCTTGCCGCCGGCTACGATAAAAACAAGCCGCTTGAAATCGAGTTGCGCTACAACACGTCCACTCCGCATCGTCGCCTGTCGCTTGCTGTCGCGGCTATGTGGCGCGACGTGCTTGGCATTCAGGTAAGGCTGCGAAACGAGGAGTGGAAAGTTTTCGTCAATAACCGGAAACAGAAAGTCATAACGCAGGTGTTTCGCGGCGGCTGGATTGCCGATGTGAACGATGCAAGGAATTTTCTTTCGAATTTCCAGAGCGGCAATGTCGTGAACTGGAGCGGCTTGAACGACAAGGAATATGATGCATTGATGCAGCAGGCTGACCAGGCAAGCACATTGCAGCAACGTTCGGCATTAATGCAACAGGCAGAGATCCGACTATTGTCGGAACACGCCGTGATGCCGATCTATTTTTACGTATCGAAACATCTTGTCAGTCCGAAAGTGCAGGGCTACGAATCCAATTTACTGGATCAGCATCCTTCCCGCTTCCTGCGTTTGCAGGGAACCAATCCATGAAGCTTTGGCTGTCGCGCATTCTCGAAGCCGTGCTTACCTTGTGGTTGCTGGCGACCCTGTGCTTCTTTCTGTTGCGCAGCGCGCCTGGCGGCCCGTTCGACAATGAGAAAACCGCGCCGCCCGAAGTACAGGCAGCGCTGAATCAGCAATATCGTCTCGATCAGCCGCTGTTTTCGCAATACACCGCATGGCTGGGTGATGTGGTGCACGGAGATCTTGGACCATCCTTTCAATACACCGATTACCGCGTTACCGAATTGATCGCCAGCAGTTTTCCGATCACATTGATCAATGGCAGCGTTGCGTTATTGCTGTCGTTGCTGGTCGGAATTCCGGTAGGCGTCTGGGCAGCATTACGCTCGGGCAGCCTGCTTGATCGTGTGCTGATGTTTGGCGCAGGGCTTGGCCTGTCGATTCCGAAATTCGTGATTGCACCGATTCTGATTCTGGTGTTCGCGGTGACGTTGAAATGGCTGCCAGCCGGCGGCTGGAATAACGATTGGCAAAGTGCGTTGTTGCCGATTATCGCCTTGTCGCTGCCGAATCTTGCTTACTGCGCACGGCTCACTCGCGCCAGTTTGCTGGAAGTATTGAGCGCCGATTATTTGCGTGCCGCAAAAGGCCGCGGGTTTTCCGGCGCGCGCCTGCTGTTTCGTCACGCACTCAAACCCGCGCTATTGCCAGTG